>JACMOQ010000484.1 GCA_014377905.1 Acetobacteraceae bacterium
ACCAGCGTCAGCCGGGTCTTGCTGTTCTGGGCAGCCTTCATCCTGACCCGACCGCTTGGCGCTGCGGTAGGCGACTTCCTCGACAAGCCGGTTGCCAAAGGTGGTCTGGATCTCAGTCGACCACTTGCCTCGGCAGTGCTCGCAGTAACGATTTTAATTCTGGTAATGTTGCTGCCACAGCGCGCGGGTCGTCATCCCGCACACTGAAGGCCTATCGGCTCCGATCCTAGTCTGCGCGCGAGATTTGACCGTGGGTGGAAACCGAACGGTTGGGCCGCGCTTGGCGGCATGACATTGCCCTGCCAATCAAATTGCCGCCATCGGCGGTTCGAGAGTGCCGAGCCATGCTACCAGTCCCAAAATGCCGATCGCGAGAGCTACCTCGCGGATCAGGCTCGATCGCAAGCCACGCAGCGCCGATTTGCCATTAAAGGCGTCGGCGGCAAGCGCCGGCGTCAGCCAGAAGCGATTGACCGCTGCCAGTCCCAGCATGCCGGTGAACAATGCTAACATGGTGAGCAGCAACTGCCCGTAAAGCGAACCGGCGACGGTCGCGAATTGCCCTGGACCGACCAACAGCCAGGCATTGATCAAACCTGTAGCTGCGATCACAGCCACGATAACGGTGCCTGTCGTTGCAAAACCGGCAAGCTCTCGGTGCGCCCCATCCAGGCTTGCGCAGTCGCTTGGCTGCACGCGTCGAAGCATCAGCAGAAGCCCTGCCAGCGCGCCGATCCAAAGCCCCGCAGCGAGTAGATGCACAACATCGGCAAGCAGATGCATCACGCCAACCCGTCCGTCGTTGGCGGCACCGTGTCCACTCCAGGCGAGGGTAGCAAGCGCCGCAGCGCAGCAAACCGCCGATGCAGGGCAAAGCCATCGCCGGTCGCGCGTAAGTCCCGCGAATGCGATGACCGCCAGCAGCGCGCCAACACGCACCAGCCATGCCGTTCCCGCCGCTGTCTCGGTAATGACCGTACTGACCGAATCCCAGTCGAGCGCCGTCAGCGGCAATCCGGCCATGTTTGCCGCCACCACCGCTATGTCAGCTGCCGACAGGGCAAGGCCGACAATGGCAGCGACGGGGATGAGACGAAAAAACTGCAACCGGTCATCCCATTCCGCCTGCGGCATTGCATGAAGCGCGAAGGCCGGCACCCCGAACCCCAGCATAAGGTCAAGGTAAAGACCGAATCATAGCAAAATGCTGGCGAGAATGGTGGGCTCGGCGAGCACCCGCTATTTGACCGGTGCACCGTCATGACCCGCAAGCTTGCAGGGGATGACGAGCGACGAGCAGGGAAATTGCGGCATTGGCATGCAAGCATAATACCATTGGGACCAGCGGTCATCATCCGGCTATTAACCGTCTCCACAGCCTCAACCGTTGATATCGAGGCTGGGCTAATCTGGATCGCTATGGCGGTAAACCTCTTGGGTCCGCTCGGTTTACATAAATCCGATAACGCAATCGGCTTCATGACGAGCTGCGCAAAGTGAATTTCAGCTTACGGGCGAGTTCAGGATCAGGTCAGGCGATAAATGGTTAAGTGCGATGTCCGATTGGTGGACGTGCTTTCGGGAGCGTGTCATGAACAAGCTGATTTTGGGCCTGATGGCCAGTGCGGCACTCGGCATCTGCATGCCGACGGCAGCGAGCGCACATCCTGACGAAGATGCCTACCAGCAGCAGGATGACTGGAACAATGGCGGTGACAGTTATGCGGAGTTCGACCAGGAATATCGGCACATCTGGAATGGCATTCAGCACGGCCTGAATGACGGGTCTTACACCCCGCGCGAAGCCAATTATTTCTACCGCCAGATGCAGATCATTCGCGCCAAGGCAGACTGGCAGGCGCGGCGCGGCTATTACGACGGAGGCAGGATTCAGGCATCGCTCGAACAGCTCCACGATCGCATGCACAATGCGCACGGAAGGGGGCATGAGCGCGAAGACTGGTACGGCAGTGGCTACCGCGGTTACGGCTACGGGCAGCCCTCGACCTACGCTGATCCCTACGGCGATCGCTATCGCAGCCAAGATCAGGGCTTCAGCGTGTATTTCGGAACGCGGCGTTAGCGCCTGCCAGTGCTTGGGGTTCCCAGCATCATATGGAGACAGCGGATGAGGACGTTATCAATTACGCTGCTTGGCGCGGTGAGCGCTGTTCTGATGACGGTTCCCGCCATCGCGCACCCGAAGCTAATTGCCTCGAGCCCGGTGGCGGGTCGTACGGCGAGCGCGCCAACTGCGATCACACTGAAGTTCAGCGAGAAACTGCTGGCGGCATTTTCCGGGTTGTCGATCACGCCGCTATCGGGTGGCGGCGGCAAAGCCGCAACGGTGCTGAAGACATCAGTTTCGCCTGATGGACATACGCTGGTGTCGCGCCTTGCAACGCCGCTGCCGTCGGGCAGCTATTTGGTTAGCTGGCATGTCGTTTCTTCCGATACGCACAGGGTGGCCGGCAGCCTTCGTTTTATCGCCCGATAGCCTCCTGTTCCGGACCGTGGGATCATCGGCTTTTCAGGCGGCTGCGCAAATAATGCTACATGAAAAGGATCGGCATCCAGAGCCCGAGCGCCCAGTGTGGATTTCGGATCCAGGTGGGCGGAGGTTTTCCACACCTGCATTACGTAAAGGGCTGAAGGTGAGCGAGTTCGTCCAACATACTGGAGATATTGATTAAATTGCCGATATCGGTCCGACGCTTACCACAGTCCGATCTGGCAAGTCATCGACCGCAATAGCTGGGCAAGGCGATCGGAGCACTGGTCTCGCGCTTGCGCCACTCGCCTGCCGGCGTGCGGTAATATTGCCCGGTTGGCCCCCGCGTCTGGAACAACTGGCAAGCGGTCGCGGCACCGACGTCGACGACGGTCACACCCGTCTTGGCGGCTGCCGTATCGGTGTATACGGCGCGACGTTGGATATTGATCTGCGCGACGCGCTTGGCGAGATCGGCGTCACCCGGTACCCTGACGCCCAGATAGCCGTCGCTTTGCTCGCCGACGGTGCCGGCAACACGGGCGGCCTCAACGACGGGATCGGCCGTTTGTGCAAGTGCAGGGCCAGCAAAAGCGAAAGCGCTGACAGCGAGGAGGAGCAGGCGCATGTTTATGTCTCTTGCAGCCATCAGAAAATCGCCGGATTCTTCTTGATCAGATCCTGAACATCCTTTTCGAGCCGGATGACGATCTCCTGCTTGATGGTGACATTGAGATTGATCTCGATAGGCTTGTCGGGGGCGCGCAGCTGGATGCACCCCGAAAGTGCTGCAGCAGCGATAACGATCAACAGAACTCTCATAATGTTATCTTAGCACGGCCTATATGAACGAACACCATGCCTTTCGTACCATGATCATGGCTTGGGTGGTTCTGCAGGATCCGGCTGGGCGTTGCGCAGCAGGCTGCGCGCATCGCTGAACGACGCGACGGTGCCGAGCAGCGCCCGAAATGGCGCGCGAACGGTGATGCCGAACTTGAACGGCAGACCATTGGAACGCAGCGGCAGGGTGCCGCCAAGGTTGACCGGCGCCAGGTTGGTGCCCGTAAAACTGATCGCGGTGACCAGTTCGCCGTCAAGATCGCCATCGAGCGCCAACGTCAACGAATGATAGCGCATGCTTCGCAAGGCATCGAACGCGAGGCGGGCTGTCGCCCCCATGCTCGCCTGGCCAACATCGCCGACATACTGGATCATGCCGCCTTCGGGCCGCGCCGTCAGCAGGCCGCCTTCGATACGCCCGCTGGTGCCGGCGAAAACGAGCGGAAGCACACCATCGAACCGGCCGGTGGCATTGAGGTTCTTGAGGTCGAAACGCTGCAGGAACTGCCCGGCATCCAGGCCATCGACGATGAGGACATAGCGCCGCCGGGTCTCTCCGGCGCGGACGATGACAGGCTGCAGGGTCAACGTGCCGCCGGTAAAGGGCCAGCGCATATCCTCGACCGAAATCGCGCCGACGTCGAGGATCTGGAAACGAGCGACGCCGCTTTCAACCAACACGCCCGGATTGATCGACGCGATCTTCAACACCTGCGACGGCAATGTGTGCAGCTTCGGCAGGTCGTCGAAATGCAGCGTGCCTTCGATGCCGGTCACCGGCCCCAATGCCGCCGTTGCCAGTGACAGGGCTTCGAATTGTATCTTGGCGGTACCGCGCAAGCCGTCCGGGTCAAGCGTCAGATCGGCGTGCGATGTCACCTTGCCATCGACATTGGCGACAAACCCACGCGCCAGTTCGCTGATCTGCAGCGGCTGCAATTTCTTTGAGAACGCTAGAATCGAATCGAGCTGAGCCGATCCTGTTCCAGCTCCTGTCAAATAGGTTCCGCGAACGGTGGCAATCGGCGTTTTGCCGTCGACAAGCATTATCGAGGCCTGGCCAGTTACACGGCCTTGGATCATGCGGACGTCAGCATCGGCCAGTTGCAGGGGCGCAAACTGCTGCTTTGCCGCGGGGTCAGTCAATTGCGCGCTCAATCCGGTGAACGTCAGTCCGCCCAAGGAAAGTTGCCATTGCGCAGCACCGCGCCGGATGCGGACGGCGGGCGAATCCGCCGCGGCGGCTGATACACGCCCGGATCCCTTCCATCCCGCCGGCTGCCTGCTGACCATGCCGGCGACCACCGCGCCGCCGGCCATTTTGTTTAACCGCAGTTTCAAAATCAGGCCGGAGCTGCGCACGACCGGTCCATCAAGACTCCCGCCAAGCGAGAGCCGCGCAGGCTGGCTGTCGATAGCGAAGGCCCGTCCCGCTGCCTGTCCTTGCAATCTGACCGCGCCGACGATGACATCCCCGGCAATCGTCTTGCCCGACAGGGCCGGTGCCGACACGCCGGCCGCGGGACACAGCCGGACCGCAAATCGCTCAATCACCAGGGACGCTGTTCGCACCGACGTTGCCGCGACATCGGCACAACCCGGGCCTAACGTCCTATGGTCGCCATCAAGGCTGGTGCGCATTGCAAGCCGCACGTCCAGACCATCGACCTGCGCGCCGCCAAAGCGCGTCGAAACGATTGCTCGGCCCGACACATCGGCAAAGCCGTTGGCAAAGTCGACATTGATCCCCGGCACCGCAACCGCCAATCGGCCCGGGCGCCACGGCTGCACGATTGCGGTGGCGGAGCCCGTCCACCTACCCCTGCGCAGAACCAGACCCGAAAGATCGATCTGGGCCGCCGGCAATCCTCCGCCGCCAACCGCGATATGGCCGTCTATAGCCGCCTCGTCCGACGACCATCGCCCACCCGGGGTGCCAACCAACTGCAGTAGCGATCCCCCAGTGCCGCGTATGTCAGCACTGGATACCGTGATTTGTGGACGCTTGCCCAATGCCGCCGTGAACCGCACAACTACGTCAACCGAACGCGCCACCGCGCCAAGCCGCCTGGCAAGCTCCGAAACCAGGTCCGGCAAGCCCACCACCAACAACGCCGCCTGCGCCGAACCGGAGACAAGACCGCCGGCGCGGACGGTGCCGCCAATGTTGACGCCACGGGCTTGCTGCCAGTCAAAGCCGCCATCACCGGCAATGGTGTCGGCCGATTCCCTCGCTGCCGCTGGCTTGATGGGCGACAAACGCCAATTGCCGTGGAATTGCCCTGGTGTGCCGGTCCCCGCCAAACTTAAGCCAGATGGGCCGGCAAACCGCAAAGGCCCAACTTGTCCGGCAGTCGCCTGTGCCACCACATTACCCGAAGCCGAAGCCATCGTAATCGGCACCGCCAGGTGAAACGCCCACTGCAGTCTGGGCACCTTGGCCGCAGCGCATTCGACCCTGTCGGCCAGGCCGGAGCCCGAGACGGCGAAATCGCGCGACGCCGTCGTGAGGACGATGTGTGCCGCGCCGGCGTGGCCGCTGCATGTCGCCGATCGCAGCGTAGCAGGCGCCGTTCGAACCACGGCGCGAAAATCTTTGTCGAGCCGGCCTGTCGCATCGACCTTGGCCAGCACGGGACCGAACGGCGTGACAATGGATACGCTCCCGTCGGTGATGAAAGTCGAAATTTCCGGAAACCGAACCGTTTTCGTCGTAGGGATAAGGCGATCAAGACTGCCAAAGCTGATGCCGCTGGTGAGAAGGCGAGCGCGCAAGAACGGCCCCTCAAGCCGCACGGCCGTGACCTTGGGCCCAAGACCAAACCAGGCAAGATCAACACTGATCCGCCGTACGACAAGATCGCGATTGCCCGGCGGCCCCATCGCCACATTTTCGAAGACCAGATGACGGCTGTCTGCCTCGGCAACTTGATAAGCGGCATCAACACCCTTGTCGGCAAGGTACGCGCGAACCGCGGCTTCTGTCAGCGGCCTGCGAGTCAACCAGGGCAAAAGAACGGCCGCAGCCACAACGACAACCCCAATCCCGAGCCAGTGACGGGGACGCATCGATGTTACGATCTTTCCGATTGCGATGTCTTTCGATTCGGGCGCCCGGGAGCGGGTCGCCTCCAGTGCGTCACCTTGCAATACCACTGACAAGCCTTCGTGAGCAAAGCTGGGGCGTTAGAATGGACTTGCCTCGATAAAGTTGTGCTTTTTCCTGAGATGAAAGGCGCACTCGATTGCCAAGCTGAAGGGGCTTTACAGCGTAGTCCAGGGATGATGCCGTGGGTCTGGCACGGCCCAGTGCGCGGACGCAGCGGGAGACGGCGGAGAACCCGGGTGCTGTCGAGGTTGAACCGCTGGATCCCGCTTCGGCGCCAATCCACACAGCAGGGCTCCTTGCTGGGGACCGAGCGCATCAGGGCGCTACATCGACTGCACCCGGCTTCGCGATCGTGCTCGAGAGTTCGGGAAAGCCAAGGGCAGTTGAGATGCGGCCATTCCAGTCATACGCATCGGCGCGGAATGCGACTTGACCGTCGTCGTTTACAAACACGTTTTGATAGATCAGCCGAACCGGCAAATTCTGAGGCAGCTTGACAAAGGTTCGGTTGCCGGTGGCCTTTGCGCGCTGCCATTCGGCCGCGACCCCGGCGTCTTGGGCGATCAGCGCTGCAAAGCCTTCGGCATCATCGACCCGGACGCAGCCGTGGCTAAGGTGCCGCTGGCTGCGTCCGAACAGCGAGCGCGAACCGGTGTCGTGCAAATAAATTGCGTATTTGTCAGCCATGTCGAACTTGACGAGGCCAAGCGCATTGCTGGCGCCAGGCAGTTGAACGATGTTGCCGTTTCGACGCACCATGTTGTGGTTGCGCAAATAGGTGGCGCTGACATGCGATAGCTCGCTGCGTTCGATCGATTTGGGCACCGTCCATGTTGGGTTCGCGACCAAACGAAAAATCGGCGCCATCAACTGCGGCGTTGGCTTGTCCGGCTTGCCCACTATTACCTTGCGGCTGTCCACAAGCTTTCCGTCGCGATAATAGCGCATCAGCGCAGCGGCAAGGTTGACGTCGATGCGCGTTCCCGGCGGGTTGCGATCCAGCCAGCGCCGCCGCTCGAGCGCCACGGCCAGTGCGCGCGCCCGGTCTCCCGAATGCAGATTCAACACTTCAAGTGCATCGGCGCCGACAATGCCGTCGGCGGCGATGCCATAATCTTCCTGCAGCTTTTTCACAGCGTCAGCAATCTGCTGCGTGTAGAGGTTGGGTGGGGGCGACAAGGCTGTCTGCGAAGTATCGGTCGGCGTCTCGGCGGTCTCCCCTATTTTGGCACCTGCGGGTTTCCCGGTCACTGCAGATGCATCCGCGACAGTCGCTGGCAACGGTGCCTGGTCAGGGACGAGATACTCATTCTCGCGAAGTTGCTTGACGATGGCCGGCACCCTTTCGTCGGTGTCGCCGACGTGGATGACTCCGGAGGCGGCAATATCTGCAGCCGGATTGCTGTCGTTGCGAGCCTCCCGGGAAAAGTCGAGATACGCTTTGGAAAGCTTGGCATAGCCGTCGTCTTGCGGCGGCAGGGCTGCAAACCAGGTCGCAAGATTACCCGCCTTCATTGCGCCAGAAAGCCCGCCAGTGAGATCGACCTGCGGTCTTGGCAGTGTGTAGATCTGGTGCAGCCCTTGAGGATCGACGCTCCCTTGGGCGAGCGCTGCGGCATAGCCTAGCGCGGCGCGCGTCAGCGCCACCTCTCGTACTGCCCCATTCGCCGAAGCGGGAAGCACGTGCATGAAGATGAGATGGTCCAGCCCATGTCTGGCGCGATCGGTCAGCGCCTGCCTGAGCGCCTGCACCGCGGCGTCGGTCCATACCGGCATCCAGCCATTCCGCGCGTAGAACTGCCGGGTGACAGGGTCTTTTGCTTCGACCTGCAGGCGGCTTTCAATGATTGATCGTGAGCGCTCGGACGCCGGCGTTGGCGGCAAAGCGGCTGCGATAACGGTCGCGGGGCCGCAGGCGAGCAACATGACGGCAAC
>JACMOQ010000485.1 GCA_014377905.1 Acetobacteraceae bacterium
ATCCAGGCACTCGCGCAAGGTGCCGCGATCGTCCGACGCGAACTGGCCGGCTGATCAGACAATCTTCGTCCTGATTGTCCCCACCCCGGCCACCACACCTTCCAGCACATCGCCGCGTTGGACCGCCGCCACACCCTCGGGCGTGCCGGTATAAATTAGATCGCCCGGCGCCAGGGTCACCAGCTTGGACAAATAGGCAATCGTTTCCGCCACGCTCCAGATCAGCAGCGACAGGTCGGATGTCTGCCGGACCGCGCCGTTGACCTTCAACTCAATCAGCCCCTTGGTTGGATCGGCTAAATCCGCCGCCCGGATCATCATGCCAATCGGCGCCGAACGGTCAAAACCCTTGCCCATATCCCAGGGCTTGCCCTCTTTCTTGGCGGCGTTCTGTAAATCCCGCCGCGTCATATCCAAGCCCGCCGCGTAGCCCCAGACATGGCCCAGCGCATCAGCCTCGGCAATATTCGCCCCGCCAGTGCCGATCGCCACCACCAATTCCATCTCGTGGTGCAAATCCTTGCTCATCGGCGGATACGGCATATCGGCGCCATTGATCACCAACGCATCGGCCGGCTTGCAGAAGAAGAATGGCAATTCCCGATCGGGGTCCGATCCCATTTCGCGGGCATGGGCGGCATAGTTGCGGCCGACACAAAACACGCGGCGGACCGGGAACAAACCGCCGCCGGCGACGGGGACGGACACCACGGGGGGGGGCGAAATCACGTAGTCAGACATTTAACTTCTCCAAAAAAGGCAACTCTCCGCAGTCCCGCACCAACACCCTTCAATGCGACAGCGACTTAACAATTTCCTCGGTCATCTTCTTCGCGTCGCCAAACAGCATCATCGTATTGGGCCGGAAGAACAGCTCATTATCGACGCCGGCATACCCTGACGCCATCGACCGCTTGACGAACAGCACCGTCCGGGCCTTGTCGACTTCAAGGATTGGCATGCCATAAATCGCCGATGACGGATCGGTCTTGGCAGCCGGATTGGTCACGTCATTGGCGCCGATTACATAAACCACGTCAGCGGTCGAAAACTCGGAGTTGATCTCGTCGAGTTCGAACACCTCGTCATACGGCACGTTGGCTTCGGCCAGCAGCACGTTCATGTGTCCTGGCATGCGCCCGGCGACGGGATGGATGGCGTATTTCACCTCCACCCCTTCCTTCTTCAGTGTGTCGGCCATTTCGCGCAGCGCGTGCTGGGCTTGCGCCACCGCCATGCCGTAGCCCGGCACGATGATCACCTTGGAGGCGTTCTTCATGATAAAAGCCGCGTCTTCGGCGGCACCGGCCCGTACAGATCGGTCGCCATTGGCCGCCGGTCCCGTCGCCACGCCGCTATCGGTGCCGAAGCCGCCCAGCAACACGTTGATGATGCTGCGGTTCATGCCTTTGCACATGATGTAGGACAGGATCGCGCCCGATGCGCCAACCAGCGCGCCGGTGATGATCAGCGCCAGATTCTGAATGGTGAAGCCGATGCCGCACGCGGCCCAGCCGGAATAGCTGTTGAGCATGGAGACAACGACCGGCATATCCGCCCCGCCGATCGGGATAATCAGCAGGAAGCCGAGCGCGATGGCCAGCAGCGCGATCAACCAGAACACCACCTGACTGCCGGTCAGCACGAACACCAGGATCAACACCGCCAGTAAAATCCCAAGCCCGAGATTGATCCGGTGCTGGAACGGGAAGGTGATCGGATTGCCCTTCATCAGCGCCTGCAACTTGGCAAACGCAATCAGAGACCCCGAGAAGGTGATCGCGCCAATCGCCAGTCCGATCGACATCTCGACCAGACTTTGCGTGTGCAGATGCCCGGTCGTGCCGATGCCAAATGCCTCCGGCGCGTTTAACGCCGCCGCCGCCACAAAAACGGCCGCCAGCCCGACCAGCGAATGGAACGCCGCCACCAATTGCGGCAGGGCGGTCATCTGGATGCGAAGCGCCACGAACGTGCCGATGCCACCACCGATGGCCATGGCGAGCAGGATTAAGCCAACCCCGGACGCCGACATGCCGTGATGGATCAACGTCGCCACAATGGCGATCGCCATGCCGGCCATCCCCATCTGGTTGCCGCGGCGGGAGGTTTCGGGATGCGACAATCCGCGCAACGCCTGCACGAACAAAACCGCCGCGATGAGATAGACGAGTGAGGTGAGGCTTGCGGACATCAGATCTGCCTCACTTCTTCTTGAACATTTGCAGCATGCGCTGCGTGACAACAAACCCACCGAAGATATTCACCGATGCCAGCAGCACCGCGACAAACCCGAACCCGATCGCCCAGCCACTGGTGCCAAGGCCGGTCGCCAGCATCGCGCCGACCACGATCACCGACGAAATCGCGTTGGTGACGCCCATCAGCGGTGAATGCAGCGCCGGCGTCACGTTCCAGACCACGTAATAGCCGACAAAGCAGGCCATCAGGAAAATCGCCAGCAGGAAAATGAACGGTTCAACCGCTTCGGCCACCGGGCCTGCAGCCTGGGAAAACACACGCAGATTTTCGGCCAATTGGGCGGCCTGATCGGCAAGCTGGGCGGGGGTCATCGGTAAATCTCCGGATCAGGCGGCCACGGCCGGCAGGAAGCTCGGGTGAACTACAGCGCCATTATGGGTCAGGCGGGTGCCCTTCACGATATCATCGCCATCGGGCAGTTTAACCGTTCCGCTCTCCTTGTCCCAGAAATGACTGAGGAAGGTCAGCAGGTTGCGGGCATAGAGATTGCTTGCCGCGACCGCGATGCGCGCCGGCCAGTTATCCCAGCCAAGGATGCGCACGCCGCCTGGGGTAACAATGCTTTCGCCCGGCACGGTCAGTTCGCAATTGCCACCGGCTTCGGCCGCGAGGTCGATGACAACGCTGCCCGGCTTCATCGCCCGCACCATGTCGGCGGTCACAATCACCGGCGCTTTTCGGCCCATGACCAAGGCAGTGCAGATCACAATGTCGTTCTTGGCGATGGTGGTGGCCATCAATTCGGCCTGCTTGCGGCGGAAATCATCGCTCATTTCCCGCGCATAGGCGCCTTTCTGGGCGGCGGTTTCGGCGTCTTCAACGCCCACGAAACTTGCACCAAGCGACTTGATTTCTTCCTTCGCCGCCGGCCGCACATCGGTCGCGGACACAATCGCGCCCAAGCGCCGCGCGGTCGCAATCGCCTGCAGGCCAGCAACGCCGGCGCCGATCACGAACACGCGGGCAGGGGGCACGGTGCCGGCCGCGGTCATCATCATCGGAAATCCGCGCTCGAACGCGCCGGCGGATTCAATCACGCCGCGATAGCCCGCCAGATTGGCCTGGCTCGACAGCACGTCCATTGATTGGGCGCGGGTGATGCGCGGCAGCAACTCCATCGCGAAGCCGTCAATGCCGGCGGCGGCAAGCGACGGCACCAAAGTCGGGTCCCCGAACGCGCCAGCGATGCACACCAGCTTTGCCCCGTGCGGGATCAGGCCGCGGGTCGCGGCGTCGGGCATCTGCACCGAAAACACCACGCCTGCGCCGGCCAGGGCGGCCCCTGCATCGGCGGCGATCTCTGCCCCGGCGGCGCGATACTCATCATCGGAAATCGATGCCAGGACCCCTGCGCCCGATTGTACGGCCACCGACAATCCCATAGCGGTGAGTTTCTTGACCGTTTCCGCCGTCGCTGCGACGCGGGCCTCGGACGGGCGATTTTCTTTCAGCACCGCTAGGCGCATCCGGTTCATCCTTTCGTGCAAATCGAGGAAAACCGCCTCGGACAATTGCGTGCCCGGTATGCCTCCCCATCCAGGGGCGCGCAAGCCCGGTATTCTGCGCGGCACAGCCCTGCCACGTGCACGCATGGCCCTCGCGGCGCGCGGCGTGTGGTGCTAAAAAGCGCCGTATGTTCAAACATATTGTCGTGGCCCTCATCGTCGCAGTGTTGTTTTCGGCGAACGCCGAGGCTGGCGGCTCGGTTCTGGTGATGAATTCCTCGGCGGCATCGCTCAGTGTTATCGACATCGATAGCCAGACCGAAATCAGCCGTATTCCGGTTTTGCGCGAACCGCACCACTGGACCCTGACCCCCGACAACCGTGAATTGCTGGTCGGCGACACCGTCGCCAACGAAATGCTGTTCCTCGACCCCGTCACCTTCGCCGTCCGCCGCCGGTTGCCGATATCGGACCCCTACCAGCTCGGTTTCAGCCCGGACGGCAAGTTCCTGGTGGTCACCGCGCTCGCCCGCGCCCAGGTCGATATCTACGAGGCTGGCAGTTACAAATTGGTGAAGCGTTTCGCCCTGAAATCCATGCCGAGCCATCTCGACTTCAGCCCTGACAGCGCGATGGTGTTCATCTCCCTGCAAGGCACCGACCGTCTCGCGGCCATAGATCTGCGCAAGATGGCGCTGGCGTGGGACATGCCGGTCGGCCGCGCCCCCGCCGGGGTGATCTGGCATAATGGCAAGGTCTTGGTCGCCAACATGGGCAGCGATGACGTTGCAATCGTCGATCCGCGTGATGGCCGGGTGACCGAGCGGCTGAAAATCGGCAAGGGCGCCCACACGCTGTTCCGTTCGCCGGATGGCAGGCAGCTCTGGGTCAATGCGCGCATCGACAGCACCGCCACCGTACTTGATCCCAAGACGTTGAAACCGGTTCGCACCTACAAATTGCCCGGCGGCCCGGATGATCTGGTCTTCGCCCCGGATGGCAAGGTCTGGTTCACCCTGCGCTTCGCCCACAAGGTCGCGGTGCTCGACCCGACCAGCGGCAACTTCACCACGATTGCGGTTGGCCGGTCCCCGCACGGCATCTACCTCAACCCGCTCGGGCGCGCGACGAAGTGATCTCCGCCATGGACCTTGTCGCCGGCTGGGTGCAGGAAAGCCTGCTGCTGCCGGCATTGTATGCGGCGGGCCTGATGGAGTGGGAGGATATTGCCTTCGGCTGGGCGCTGTTCGCGGTCTATGGCGCGGTCCAGGTCGCGCTCACCTTCGCCGTCTGCCTGCCGCTCGAGCGATGGCGCCCGGTCGAACGCTGGCCCGATGCCGCGGCGGTCTGGGTCGATGTGCTCTATACCTTCATCGCCCGCGTCGGATTGCTGCCGCTGGTCACGTTCGTGCTGTTCTACCGCCTGCAAACCGCCCTCAACGGCGCGCTGACTGATCAGGGCTGGGTGCCGCCAACCCTCGAACGGCTGATCCCGGTTTTGTTCGGCCACCCGATTCTGACTTTCGTGCTCTACGTCGTCATCCTCGATTTCGCCGAATACTGGCGCCACCGCCTGAGCCACGTCTTCACCTGGTGGTACTCGCTTCACGCGCTTCATCACGCCCAGCGCCAGATGACCTTCTGGTCCGATGACCGTAACCACCTGATCGACGACGTGATCGGCTTCGCCTTCGCCACCGCCATCGCGCTGCTGATCGGCATTCCCCCCTTGCAGTTCCCGTTGCTGGTCCTGGTGCTGCGTTTCCTCGAAAGCCTGAGCCACGCCAATGTCCGCCTGCGCTTCGGCTGGCTCGGCGAACGCCTGCTGGTGTCCCCCCGCTTTCACCGCGCCCATCACGGGGTGACGGCGGCGGGGCTGGTCAGTGTGAACTATGGCGCCGTGTTGCCGTGGTGGGACATGATCTTCGGCACCGCCGATTTCAGCCGGGAATTTGTGACCACCGGCGACCCGACGGCTGAGGAGGCTTTGGCGACGGGCGGGTTTTTTGTGCAGCAATGGGTAGGTTTGCGGCGGATGTTACGCGGGTAATACGGGACCATCCGATCGGGAGACTATTTCCCCAGAAATTCAAGCAACCCGGCCACCACCGTCTCCGGCTGCTCCTGCTGCACCCAATGCCCGGCGCCTTCAATCAAATTCACGCCCCGAAAATCGGCACAAGCCCGGGTTCGCATCGCGTCAAGCGAACCCGGCGCCTGATGGATGCCCCAATCCTGGGCACCCGCGATAAAGCAGGTGGGCACGGTGATCTGGCGGCCGGCAAAAACCTCCAGTTCGGATGAAAACCCCGGCGTGGTGCGCAGACGGTACCAGTTGAGGCCGCCTTGCAGCCCGGTTCGGGCGAATTCGGCCGTGTAAATCGCAAGCTCGGCATCCGGCAGCCACGCCGGAACGCGATCCGGCATCACCACGCTTGCCGCCATGCCCAGGTCGCGGTCCATCACGTAGTAGGTCGGCAGCTTGGCCAATTCGTCCGCGGTCCAACCGGAAAGCGAAAAGGGGCGGTTGCCCGGCCAGTCGGCTGATTTATGGTGGTAATAGGCGCGCAGGAACGCATGCAGCCCTTGCGGCGCGCCAATCATGTCTGCGTTGGCCTCTGGCGTCGAATAATACCACTGATAATGCTTGCGCGGGCGCGGAAGCGCGGCGAGGGCCGCGTGGTAGTCCGGCACCGGATTGCCGGTCGGGGCGCCGGCGAACGGAGCGCTCATCAACGCCAATCGCGGGAAAATATCTGGCCGAACCAGCGCCGCCCAGCCGGCGACGGACGCGCCAAAATCATGTCCGACCACGGCCGCGACCTGCGGGATTCCCAGCGCTCGCAGCAATCCCATGGCGTCGCGCACCAGATTGAGGAAGCGGAAACTGCCAAGATTGTCCACATCCCACCCTGTCGTGCGGCCATAGCCGCGCTGGTCGGGCGCAATCACGTAATACCCCGCCGCCGCCAGCGCCGGCATCACCTTCCGCCAGCTATAAGCGAGTTCGGGGAAGCCATGCAGCAGCAAAAGCGCCGGATGGGCCGGATTGCCAGCTTCGAGCACATGCATGTCGAGGCCAGTGAAAATGCCAATATGTTGGGCGGTGATGCCAGCGGGCAGCGCGGCGGGCGGAAGCGGTTCCATCCTGCACCTATAGCGGTTTATCCTGATCGGCCCATATCCTCCTAAGCCGATCGGAGAACCCAAATGCAGTTGCTCATCGCCTATGGCCTGACGGTTACTGGCTTTCTTGCCATCGATGCCGTTTGGCTCACCACCATGACCGGCGCGTTCTATAAGCCACGGCTCGGAGCGCTGCTGCTCGACAAGCCCGATCTGGTGACGGCGTTCGGGTTTTATCTGCTCTATTGCGCTGGTATTCTCGGCCTGGCGGTGCGCCCGGCGCTGCTGTCGGGGGAATGGTCCGATGCGCTGTGGCGCGGCGCGCTGCTCGGGCTGGTGGCGTACGGCACCTATGACCTGACCAATCAGGCGACCTTGAAGGGTTGGTCAGTGGAACTGACCGTGGTCGACATGATCTGGGGCACGGTCCTGACCGGGGCAGCGGCAAGTTTCGCGACAGTCGCAACCCGATGGCTTACCAGGTCGTAGCCCAAACCCGACCACAACCAGCAGAAACACCCCACCATTGCTAACAATTAACCGCGCCCAACCTAGAGCACGTTGACATTCAGGATTCCGGCGCGGCTTGAACTGTGATTCAAGCTCCTTTTCGGGAGGGCGTTGGATGTCATCGGTTCGTTTGCTGCTAAAAGATCATCAATGGGAGCGGATGCGGCAACATCTGCCCGGCA
>JACMOQ010000060.1 GCA_014377905.1 Acetobacteraceae bacterium
AGGCCCCAGGCGAGCAGCCCGATCACCAGCATCGCGGTGCGCCAGCCGTAATTGGCGATGATCACCCCGGCGAGTGGGGAAATCACGCTGGACCCGAGCCCGTGGCCGGCGGCAACGAGCGCGACGGCAAGGCTACGATGTCGGGTGGACCAGCGCGCCGTGACCGCCATCAGCGGCGCATAAAAACTGCCGGCGCCAAAGCCCACCATTACGCCGAAGGTTAGCAGGAACATGGCCAGACTATGTGCCTGGCTTGCCGCGATGCAACCCAACCCTTGCAGCACGCCGCCGGCAAGAACCACAACGCGGGTCCCATAGCGGTCGGACAGGCTACCCCAGAAAAACGCCGCCAGCCCCATCGACAGAAAGCTGATGACCGCGCCAAGTGAGATATCGGTGCGTGACCAGCCCATATCGGCCGCCATCGGCTGCATGAACACGCCGAGCGACATCATTGTGCCCATGCCAATGCAGGTCACGATGATTCCGGCGATGACAACGACCCAGCCGTAAAAGCGCCAGGTTGAATCCAAAGATGCTTGGATCATTGGGGTTTCCTCATACCTTTGCGCCGTTCATATCATGCCCGGACGCTAACGCCCCAGAAACAATTTCCGTACTCCGGCCAGCACCCATGCACGCGGCACAAGCCGCACCAGCACGCTGTTGATGCGGTTGCCAAGCCCGGTCACGACCAGCCGCGTGCCGGCAAGCGCCGCGGCGGCGCCAATTCGTGCGACCGCGGCTGACGACATCGCCATTCGCATCGCAAACTTGCCCCGCATGTTGGCAATGTCGGCAAACTCGGTATCGGTTGAACCTGGGCATAAGCACGTTACCGACACGCCGCTCATGGTGAGCTCGGCTGCGAGCGCATCGCTGAACGACAGCACATAGGCTTTGGTCGCTGCGTAAACCGCGATGCCAGGGCAAGGCATGAAGCCGACAATGGAGGCGACGTTGAGGATGTGGCCCGCATGGCGTTGCACCATTGCCGGCAAATAGAGCTGGGTGAGCGCGGTCAGGGCCGCAATATTGACCGCGATCATCGATTGCTGGCGGCTGGCATCCTGGCTGCTGAACGCGCCGAAATCGCCAAAGCCGGCATTGTTGACCAGGATATCGACCGGACCTGTCTCGGCGAAAATCCGGGCGGGGGCTGCCGGATCTGCCAGATCGGCCACTAGCACCCGCGCGCCAGTGCCGAGCTCACGAGCGAGATTTTCCAGACGGTCGCGCCGGCGTGCGACCAGGATCACCGCATAGCCTGCCGCATGAAATTGCCGCGCCAGATCGGCGCCAATGCCGGATGACGCCCCGGTGATCAATGCTGTGCCCATCACGCGCTCCTTTTATTGCCAACCTACGCTACCATGTGTGGCGATACACACGAGGAGCGCGCAGCATGAAGGCGATCTGGAACGGCAAAGTGATTGCCGACAGCGACGATATCGTAACGGTCGAAGGCAACGCCTATTTTCCATCAGGCGCGGTGAACGGCGCCTACCTCAACACATCGACCCACAGCACTGTGTGTCCGTGGAAGGGCACTGCGAGCTATTACACCCTCCAGGTTGACGGCAAGCTCAATCAGAATGCGGTATGGTACTACAAGGACCCGAAGCCCGCCGCTGCCGAAATCAAAGGCCGGGTGGCGTTCTGGAAGGGCGTTGAGGTGGTGGCCTGAGGCTTGTAAAGCTTCCTGATCAGGGGAGGCTAACATGGCAGGACGGTTTGACGGTCAGACGGCGGTCGTAACGGGCGGGGTATCCGGAATCGGTCTGGCAATCGCCCGGCGGCTGGTGGCAGACGGCGCACGGATTGCAGTGTGGGACGTAAACCGGGCGGCGCTGGCCGAAGCCAATGCACTGCTGAAAACCCAGGCCCACACGGTTGAGGTCGATATGACCGATGCCGATGCGGTGGCCGCGGCCGCGACGGGCACGACTGCTGCGTTGGGCAAGATTGATATCCTGGTCACCAGCGCGGGCATCACCGGGCCGAATGCAACTGCGTGGGAATACGCGGTCGCCGACTGGAAGCGGGTGATCGATGTCAACGTGAACGGGGTTTATTATTGCGCCCGGGCGGTGGTGCCGATCATGCTAGCCAATGGCTATGGCCGGATTGTCAACATAGCCTCGGTTGCCGGCAAAGAAGGCAATCCCAATGCGGCAGCGTATTCAGCGTCCAAAGCCGCCGTCATTGGGCTGACCAAATCGCTTGGCAAGGAACTGGCAGCGACCGAAATCAGGGTCAACTGCGTGACCCCGGCCGCAGTAAAAACGCCGCTGTTTTCGCAAATGTCGCCAACCCAGATCGACTACATGCTGTCCAAAATCCCCATCGGCCGCTTTGGCGAAGTGGATGAGGTGGCGTCTTTGGTGTGCTGGCTGGCGAGCGCGGAGGCGTCGTTCTCGACCGGGGCGGTGTTTGATATCTCGGGGGGGCGGGCGACGTATTAGTTTGGCAGGCAGTGGGGCTGAGCCGGGGGGGCCGTCGGCGACCCACGACAGAAAATCAAGCGGCGCCATCGAATAACGCCGCGATACCGCCTGATCCAATGCGATCAAAGTCGTCCGGCACTGCAATCACGCCAGCCAAAGATCCGATGCGCAATGGGCGGGCCGGGGCATCGATCGGCGTTCCCGCCTTGGATATGACCGCTGGTAATCCGGTGCCGACCAGTTCGATCAACCGCCACAAATTCGTGTTTGCGTCTTGGATGTTAACGGTGGTCATGGGACACCTGATGTCAGTAGACAAACTTCGTCTATCGCATCGGTGTGGTCAATTCTGCCGGCGCTCACGGGTGTGGCGACTGACACGGAATGAACGAGGTTTTTGGCCTAGCTACCCTGCACATCCCCCCCATTGCCAACCTGCCTGGAACAGTCACAATCGCCAGTAACGTGGCAACCCCTTGGGAGGGAAAGAATGGATTACAGTGCAGCCTTCGCCGGCATGAAAGTTGTGGACCTTAGCGGCGGTGTCGCCGGGCCGTCTTGCGCAATGATGCTGGCGCAGCACGGCGCCGATGTCATCAAGGTGGAAACCCCGCATGGCGGAGGCGACTGGGCCCGCATCCTGGGCAAGACGTATGAAACCCATTCGGCGTTTTCGGTCTACGGCACGTTGGGCAAACGCAGCATTGCGATCGACCTTAAAACGCCGGAAGGCAAGGAAATCCTGTGGCGCCTGGTGAAGGGTGCGGATGTGTTCATCGAAGGCTTTCGTCCTGGCACCATCCAACGCTATGGCTTCGGCTATGATGCGGTCAGCGCGAAGGAGCCGGGGATTATCTATTACTCGATCTCCGGTTTCGGCCAGGTCGGCCCGATCGCGGCGCGGCCGGCGATGGACCCGGTGTTGCAGGCGTTTACCGGCATTGTCGATGAAAACCGTGGCGAGATGGATAACCATCCGCATCGCATGGCGATTTCAATGATTGACATGTTCACTGGGCTGCTCGGGTTCCAGGCAATTGCAACCTCGTTGTACGTGCGGCGCGAGCAAGAAGTTAAGCAGGGCCGCTATATTGAATGCAGCTTGATGCAGGGCGGCGCGATGCTGTCGGTGATCCGGATGGTGGCCAATTACCTCGAACGCGGCACCACCCAGCGCACCGCGATGCCGAACGGAGTGTTCGACACGTCCGACGGCCAGATCAATGTCACCATGATCCGTCCGACCGATTGGGCGCCGTTTTGTGATGCGGTCGAACGCAATGATCTGCTGACTGACCCGCGTTTTGACAGCATGGCCAATCGCCGCGAAAACCTCGATGCGCTTTATGGCGTGCTGCGGCCGATCTTCAAATCGCACACCAAGGCGTGGCTGGGGGAACGTCTGTCGGCGCGGGCGATCATGAACGGGCCGGTCAACACCTATACCGAGTTCCTCAAGGAGGAGCAGGTGGCGGCAACCAACATCATGTCCTGGTTGAACCAACCTGGATTGCCGGAAGCGGTGCCGATGCCGAATATTCCTGGTCTGCC
>JACMOQ010000486.1 GCA_014377905.1 Acetobacteraceae bacterium
GGGTTCTTCCGGGGGTTGCAGGTCTTGCAGGTCTGCAATGGCGGCGTTCATTTTGAGGTGGTCGCCTTTGCCCTTTGCTGCCGTCTTCATGCTATTTTTGACAGCAGCTTGTTGCGCCTCGGAAGCTGCCTTTTCTGCTTCAAATATTTTCTTGGCATCCTCCAGCTTTTCGGCTTCTTTCGCCTCCAGGCGGTCGAGAAAGCGCGTCACCGTGCCTAGGGCGGGCGACTTTTTGGACGACGGATCACCCACGATGCCGCCAAACAGATTCGGGGTGACGATCCAGTCGTCCAGTCGTCCCGGCGTTTGGGCTTGATGCCGCAGCGCGCACCAATGACCGAGCCTAGGCAGACAATCAGCGCCGCCGCGATGTAGTCCGGCGAACAGGGCATGCGGTCGGCCTCGTCCAGCACAAAGTCGGCCAGCATTGCGGGCAGCAAGGTCTTGGCGTCGAAGGCTGGCGCAAGAGGAAGATCGGTTTTAACCTCCGTGGGTGCTGGCCATATGCCTAATTGGCCTGTAGCCTCCGTGGAATTTGCGGGAAATGTTACTGAATTGATAGCGGAATAAATGCACTCTTTTACCGCGTCTGGCCCCGCCAATAGATGTAAATCGTTGAAGTCGGTCATATTGTTCATGCTGCCGCCGCATTAAATACGGGTACGGCCAAGGTGGCACCTGTTGCTTGCACCGCTGCCATGGCTTTGGTCACGCCGGGGTTGCCGGGGGTCTGGTGGTCGTCGTCAGCGGCGATGATGATTTTGAGTACCGGGTACTTGGTGCGCAGTGCCACGGCGACCGCCTCAAGATTTCCGGCATTGAAAGCAACCGCGACGGCGTGGCCGGTGCATTCGTGAATACTTGCGCCGGTGGCAAAGCCCTCGCACACGATCAGCGCGCCCTTGGGTTTGCCGATACCGAAATAGCATCCCTTGACCCTGCCGCGCGACATAAACATCTTGTTGCCGTCCGGTGCGATGGTCTGCAAGCTGTGCACCGTGCGTCCACCATTTGGTGAATCACCGCATGGTGGTGGCCAATCAAATGTGGGACACTGACCTTAGGGCTTTTGAAATGCTTATCCGTTTGGGACGCGCAAAATTGGCGCGATGAATGAAAAATCCCGGCTTATCACGCCAATCATTTTTTTGAAGGCACTAGTATGGCGATTACCCAAATCGAGAATGAAGCGTTCAACATCTGTGTCGATGGTCCTGACGCGGCGCCGGCCCTTCTCTTATCCAACTCCCTGAGTTGCGATCTGACGATGTGGGACGAGCAGGTCGCCCAATGGAAGAAACATTTCCGCGTGATCCGCTACGACCAGCGCGGCCACGGCCTGAGCTTGGCCTCGCCCGGACCCTACACGATCGATCAATTAGGCCGTGATGCCATCGCGGTGCTGGACAACCTAGATATTTCACAGGCCCATTTCTGCGGGCTCTCGCTGGGCGGAATGGTAGGCATGTGGCTCCTGACCCATGCCCCCAAGCGAATCATGCGGGCGGTATTGGCCAATACCTCCGCGCACATGGGTCCGCCGGATTTATGGAACGGGCGTATCGATATAGCCCGGGCGGGCGGCATGCAAGCAACCGTCGAGCCGACCGTGACGCGGTGGTTTCCGCAGCTGTTTCACCAGCGCGCACCACAGACCATCGATCGGATGCGTGCCATGATCCGGGGCACGTCGGTAAAAGGCTACATCGCCAATTGCGAAGCCATCCGCGAAATGGACCAGCGCGATTCGATATCCGCCATTACCAACCCGACTTTGGTCATCATCGGTTCGAACGATCCGGCCACAACTCCGCAAGCCGGGCGTTTCATCCACGATGCTATCGTCGGCGCTTCGATGGTGTTGCTAGATGCTGGCCATATTTCCAATGTCGAACAACCCGCCGCATTTACGCAGGCAGCGCAAAAGTTCTTGCTGCGGATAGGAAATACAACCGCATGAAGCGATGTAAGGCATGGGTTGGGGCCACCTAAACGCCCCGGTTCTGTCGCGATAACGGACTCTGGCCGAAAAGAGTTGCGTCGCTGACCTGGTGATCAAACAGCGAGGCTGTATAACTGCTGCGCTGCGGACATGGGTTGACCGGCGGGGCAGTCCATCTGCCCCTTGCGGATCATTGCATGGTCTCGATGCCGGCAATGATGATTCGCGCGCACCGAAATGTCTTGAAGCCCAGCATCGGGCGCGTAATACGTTTGATGGCGCGATGGCCCTGCCGGGCGATGTTGTTTAGGTATTTGCATTGACGCATCAGGATATCGACGTAGGCGCCAGCCTTGACGCTCTCAATGGCTGTTGTGTTGGCGCCCCTCTTGTCGATGGTGATCTTCTCTGGCACGTCGTGCAGGTTGATCGCCCGCTCCAGGAAGCGCGGGGCAGCCGCCATATCTCGCTTGGCAGTCAGCAGGAAGTCCACCGTATCGCCAGCGCGGTCAACCGCCCGGTAAAGGTACATCCAATGGCCAGCCACTTTGATGTAGGTTACGTCCATCCACCAGTTCTTGCCAGCGGGTGCTTGCGCCAACGAAATACGGCGGCCAGCACCGGCACCATCTTGATTGCCTAGCGATGCACAGTGGCGTGGTCAACGAAAACACCGCGCTCCTAGATCATCTCCTCGATGTGGCGCAGGCTCAGCTGGTAGGCCACATGCCAGCGCACGCAGGTGAGCATCGCTTCCAGAGGATAGTGGAACCGAAGGATCACCTTGCGCAAGGCGCCAATAATCGAACTCTTGCGAAAATCAAGCATGAGCTGGATTGTCGTTTATGCTTATTGCGACAGAACCCGAGCAGAAATAGGCCAAATTTGGCGCCGATCCGGACTGGTTGGCGGCGCGTGCCAAAACCGAGGAAAACGGCCAAATTGTTGCAAACGCCTTCAATTATATGCTGGCACCGACGTCGTTCTCGTCGGTGAAGTAGGCCAGATCTTACGGGCGGCGGTATCGCCGCTCGTCTCATTTTTCCCGTAAAACCAACTCCCGAAAATGGCCTTGGCAGCCTCGGCCAGTACCTCGCAGCCCAACACCAGATCCTCATCTGATGTGTTCTCCGACCAATGATGGCTGATGCCGCCGATGCTGGGAACGAACAGCATCGCCGATGGAACCCGCGATGCCAAAATCTGCGCGTCATGCGCAGCGGCGCTGGGCATAAGCTGGTGCTGACCTGGTGCGTGCGTTTCAGCCGCTTGTTGCAACGCCTGCTGAAACGCCGCATCCATCGACGTGGGTGTGCTGTTGCTGGTGCGAATGCAGGTTACCTTGCAAGGGCCGGTATTGGCTTCGGCCACAAGACGATCCAACGTCGCCGACAGGCTGTCCAGCAGCGCGGAATCGGTGTCGCGGAACTGGAACAGCATCTCCGCCCCGCCCGGCACGATGCTCGGGGAGCCCGGTTCCAGCGTGATCCGCCCGCAGGTCCATACCGTGCGTAACCCGGCGAGCTGGGGGAATTCTTCGTGGATCGCCGCCGCCAACTGCACCAGCGCGACTCCGGCATCTTGACGGATCGCCATACGGGTGGTGCCGGCGTGGTTCTGCACCCCTTCAAACGTGATGCGGTGCTGGCGGCTGCCGACAATCGCGGTGACAACGCCGATGCGCAAGCCGTTGTCTTCCAGTTCTGCACCCTGCTCGATATGCGCTTCCAGATAGCCGCGGTAGCGGGCGGGGTCGATGGTCAGGCGCGGCAATCCGGCAAGCCCGGCGGCGGCCAGCGCGTCGCGCAGCTTCGTGGCGTTGTATTTGTTGCTGCTGGCGTCGATTTCTGCCTCGGTCAGATGGCCACAAAACGATTTGCTGCCAAGAAAACTGCCGTAATGGCCTTCCTCATCGGCCCAGGCTGCAACCTCTATGCCCATTCCTGCACAGGCGGAGTCGGCGGCGAACACCCGGGCCACTTCAAGGCCGTAAACCACCCCCAAGGCGCCATCTA
>JACMOQ010000487.1 GCA_014377905.1 Acetobacteraceae bacterium
ACCGGGTCGCCAACACATCCCAGGAACGCCGGATCGACGTCGCGCTGTCCAACAGCTTTGGCTTCGGCGCCACCAACGCCAGCATCATCTTCAAGAAGATCGACTGATATAATCGTGCGGCGGTGGGTGTTGCTGGCGGCTGTGCTGTGCGTGGCTGTTGGTGGCGGTGCCACCTTGGCGTGGCGACGGCTTGACGCACCTGGCCCAATGCCCGCTGACCGCAGCATTGTCGTCCCCGCCGGCACCACCGCCCAGCTTGCGACAGCACTGACCGATGCCGAGCTCATCGCCTACCCATTCGAATTTCGCCTCGCCGCCTGGGTCACCCAAAAAGATGCTGCACTGCGTCAGGGCGAATTTGCTTTTCCCGCCCGTGCCAGCTTGCGCCAAATCCTGATCATTCTCCGTACCGCCCGCCGGGTGCAGCATCGTATCACCATTCCCGAAGGCCTCACCGCCGCCCAGATCGCCCGGCTGCTTGATCGGACCGACCTGCTCGACGGTGACCTGCTGCTGCCCGCCGAGGGTGCGGTGCTGCCGCAAACCTACGCCTTCGAACGCGGCACCCCGCGGATAACTCTGCTCGACCGGATGATTGCTGCCATGGACAAGCAGCGTGACGAAATCTGGGCCGGTCGTAGCCCGGGCCTGCCCTTGGCCGACCCCACCGAAATGGTCACGCTGGCAAGCCTGGTCGAACGCGAAACCGCCCGCCCTGAGGAACGCCCCCACGTTGCCGCCGTTTTCTTCAACCGGCTTCGCCTGGGCATGCGACTGCAATCAGATCCCACGGTGACCTATGTCGCAAGCTTCGGCCTCGGCAGCCTCGATCACCCCATCACCCGGGCTGAACTCGACACCATCAATCTTTACAATACCTATCGCATCTCCGGCCTTCCCGCAGGTCCGATCGCCAGCCCCGGCGTGTCCTCGCTGCGGGCGGTCGCCCAACCAATTGCGTCGGACGATCTCTATTTCGTCGCCGATGGCGCCGGTGGGCATAGCTTCGCCCGCACACTCGAAGACCATAATCGCAACGTGGCGCGGCTGCGGGCGCAGACGCGTAAGTAACGGCAAAATAAGTGAGGCGTCGAGCCCACCCAAGCCTGTTGGCCTACCCCCGCAGCACCGCCCCGATTTCGTCCAGGATCAGCGGATCGTCGATGGTCGGCGGCACCGCCACGGTTTCACCATCGGCAATGCGGCGGATGGTTGCGCGCAGAATTTTACCGGATCGGGTTTTCGGCAGGCGCAGCACAATCCTGGCATCACGGAACGAGGCCACCGGCCCGATCCGCTCACGCACCAGCGCCACCAGTTCCCGACAGATATCGGCGTGCGGGGTGGTGATACCGGCTTTAAGCACCACCAACCCAAGCGGCGTCTGGCCTTTCAACGCATCCGCCACCCCGATCACCGCGCATTCGGCGACGGCGGGATGCGCGGCGAGGACTTCTTCCATCGCGCCGGTCGATAGCCGGTGGCCGGCGACGTTGATGATGTCGTCGGTGCGGCCCATCACCGATACATCGCCGTCGGCATCGATTATGCCTGCATCGCCGGTGCGGTAATAGCCCGCGAAATCAGCCATATAGGCGGTATGATAGCCATCGGCATTGTGCCACAGGGTGGGCGCCGCACCCGGCGGCATCGGCATGCGGATCACCAGATTGCCGGTTTCCCCAACTGACACAGCGTGGCCTTCATCGTCGATCACCTCAACCGCATAGCCAGGCGCGGGCCGTCCGCCGGATCCCGGCTTGGACGGGAACAGCCCGAGGCCGCGGAAGCCCGCGGTAATCGGCCAGCCGGTTTCGGTCTGCCACCAGTGATCAACAATCGGCAGCTTGAGAATCTCGGCGGCCCAGATCGCCGTCGGCGGATCGCAGCGTTCCCCGGCGAGGTACAAAGCCTCCAACGCGGAAATATCGTATTTCGCCAGATGTGCGGCGTCCGGGTCCTGCTGGCGAATGGCACGGAAGGCGGTCGGCGCGGTGAACAGCACCTTGACCTTGTGTTCGGCGCACACCCGCCAAAACGCACCGGGGTCCGGGGTGCCGACCGGCTTGCCCTCATACATCACCGATGTGCAGCCGGCGAGCAGTGGCGCGTAAACAATATAGGAGTGCCCGACCACCCAGCCGACATCGGACGCGGTCCAGAACACATCCCCGGCTTTCAAGCCATAAATCATTTCCATCGAGTTCATCAACGCCACCGCATGGCCGCCGCAATCGCGGACGATGCCTTTGGGCTTTCCGGTCGAGCCAGACGTGTAAAGGATATAAAGCGGGTCGGTCGCCAGCACCGAAACCGGATCGGCGGGGGCGGCGGTGGCTTCGATCGCCAGGAAATCATGGTCGCGGCCCGCGACGAGTTCCACCCCATGGGTTGGCCGTTGAAACACCACGCAGGCTTGCGGCTTATGCGCCGACATCTCGATCGCGCCGTTCAGCAGCGGCAGATAGGGCACCACCCGGCCCGGTTCCAAGCCGCAGGATGCGGTGATGATGACTTTCGGGGTCGCGTCCTCAATCCGCTTGGCGACCTCGTTGGACGCAAACCCGCCGAACACCACCGAATGGATCGCGCCAAGGCGGGCGCAGGCCAGCATGGCAATCGCTGCTTCCGGCACCATGGGCATGTAGATCACCACGCAATCACCCTTGGTAACGCCCAAGGCGCGCAACGCGCCGGCGAATTTGGCGACCCGGTCGCGTAGAGCGCGATAGGTGAATTTCACCACCCGGCCTTCCATCGCGCTGTCCCAGATCAGCGCGATTTGGTCAGCGCGGCCGGAATTCACGTGCCGGTCCAGCGCGTTATGGCAGGTGTTGAGCATTCCGCCGGCGAACCACTGGCCGAAATTGCCCAGGGACGGATCGAACACCCGGTCCCACTTGCGGTCCCAATCGATCAGGTCAGCCGCATCCGCCCAATAGGCTTCCGGGTTCTGCTGCCAACCAGCATAGACGTCCGAATAGCGGGATGATGCGGTCATGTGTTTGCTCCCAGGCCGTGTACGCGAAAACGCCGGGAGTTTCCTCCCGGCGTCGTCGCCAGTCCAGTATCGATGGGTATCAGTCGTCGGCGAAAATATCGCGGTCCTTGGTCTCTGGCATGAAGATCAGGCCGATGACGAAGGTGCCGCTGGCAATCGCGATCGGATACCACAACCCGGAATAGATGTTTCCGGTGGCGGCAACGATGGCGAAGATGGTCGGCGGCAGGAAGCCACCGAACCAGCCATTACCGATGTGATACGGGAGCGACATGCCGGTGTAGCGGATGCGGGTCGGGAACAATTCAACCAGCAGGGCCGCAATCGGCCCGTAAACCATGGTGACGTAGAGCACCATGATGGTCAGGATCAGGATCACTACCGGCATGTTGGTCTTGGCCGGGTCGGCCACGGCCGGATACCCGGCGGCACGGATGCCGTCGGTGGCGGCTTTGGTGAAGGCCGCACCCTTAGCTGCGGCCTCGGCGCCGGCTGCCGCGCGATCGAAGGACTGGATGACTTTGTCGCCGATCTTGATCGACGCAATCGTGCCGGCAGGGGCTGCGATGTTGGTGTAGTTCACCGCGTTGGTTGCCAGGAACGCCTTGGCGACGTCGCAGGACGAAGTGAAGGTCGCAGTATTGGTCGGGTTGAATTGGAACGAGCATTCCGCATCATAGGAAATCACCGTCACCGGCGAATTCTTCTGGGCAGCATCCAGCGCCGGATTAACCGCCGCTGTCAGCGCCTGGAACAGCGGGAAGTAGGTCAGGGCCGCGAGCAGACAGCCGGCGAGAATGATTGGCTTGCGGCCGATCTTGTCCGACAACCATCCAAAGAAGATGAAGAACGGGGTGCCGATCAGCAGCGATCCGGCAATCGCCAAATTGGCCGTAATTGGGTCCATCTTCACCGTCTGGGTCAGGAAGAACAGCGCGTAGAACTGCCCGGTGTACCACACCACCGCCTGCCCGGCGGTGCCACCCAGTAACGCCAGGATGCCAATCTTGAGGTTCGACCAGCGGCCGAAGGCTTCCTTCAAGGGCGCTTTGGAGCCGGTGCCCTCATCCTTCATTTTCTGGAAGGCGGGCGATTCAGCCAACTGCAAGCGGATCCAGATCGACACGCCCAGCAGCAGGATCGACAGCAGGAACGGAACGCGCCAGCCCCACAATGCGAAATCGGCCGGCGACAACGTGACACGCAGCAGCAAAATCACCAGTAGGGATAAGAACAGGCCCACCGTCGCGGTAGTCTGGATCCACGAGGTATAGAACCCACGACGGCCATGCGGCGCGTGTTCAGCAACATACGTCGCAGCCCCGCCATATTCGCCACCGAGTGCCAGGCCTTGCAGCAGCCGGCAGATGATGAACGCGATTGGGGCTGCAATGCCGATTGTCTCGTAGCCCGGCAGCAGGCCGACGACGAAGGTCGCGATACCCATAATCGTCATGGTGACCAGGAAGGTATATTTGCGCCCGACCAGATCGCCGAGGCGCCCAAAGAACAGCGCGCCGAACGGGCGCACCGCGAAGCCTGCCGCAAAGCCCAGCAGGGTAAAGATAAAGCCCGCGGTTGGGTTTACCCCGGAAAAGAAGTTCGCCGCGATGTTGGCGGCAAGTGAGCCGGCGAGGTAAAAATCGTACCATTCGAAAACAGTGCCGAGGGACGAGGCGACAATAACTTTTCGCTCTGCAGCCGTCATCGGTCGATGGGCGGTGTCGGTTACTGACAGATATTCTTTGGCGGCCATTTTCTTGATTCCCTCACGCGGTTCTGGTGGCGTCGTCAGCAAGCCCCCCCCAACGCGCCCATTTGAACGATAGCAACCGGTTTGGGAATGGCTAAATTCACGGCAATGTGATGTTGCCGAGCCAAATTTTTCCAATTCTGCCAATTCCTCCCGCCAAACCTGTCTAATTTGTCACTTCAATTCACAATCCCGCCGCATCTGCGCCCTACCGCCGACACGGGCGATCGGCATCTTATCGTTGTCAGGCGATGATGTCTGGCACTGAGGAATATCCCCATGACCCGCGTCGCCACTGTTGCTTTCGCTCTGATGACCGCCATTGCCCTTCCGGCGTTCGCGCAGGGCGTTGCGGTTACCCCCCTGGCGCCTGTTGCGTCCGTCAAGCCGGGCACCGATGCAGCCATGCCCGCCAAGCCCGCCGCGACGACCGCAGCCGTCCCCGCCGGTAAGGCCGCGCCGGTTGCAGCCAAGCCGACCGACCCGACCAAGAAGCCGATCGCTGCCGCTGGCACCGCGGCACCAGTGACCAAAACCCCCTGATCGTGGCGCAAACGGGGGGCCCGGACGCAAGTCCCGGCCCCTCCCATGCGTCCCCCTCAATTGCTACGATGCTGCCGCCTACCTATATGCTGCGCCGCGACATATTTTGAGGCAGCAGCAACGTGCTCTCGTCCGATATTGGCTCTCCCCTTGGTTTTGGTTTCAACTTTGCCGATCTGGCGCACCGCGATGGGTTGGTGCGGCTGGATCGGCTTTTTGTTGAGCGATTGGCGGCGTCCCCCGATTTGTACGCCCGGCTGCTCGCGGCGCGCGCCGCGCCCGATGCCTTGGACGCCAGGGCCGAGGGTGATCTCGTTGTCGCGCTCGGGCCGGCGCTCGATGATTTTGTCGCCGCGCTTTTCGCGATTTCGTCCGAGGTTGATGCCATCGCCGCCGAAACCTTGCGGCTCGACCCGGTGCACGCCTGTAAGCGCCTGTTTGTGCAGCGTCAGGCGGTCAAAAAATACGCCGATGTGTCGGGGTTCGATGGCGCGGCGTTGCGTGCCGACTTGGAAGCGCAAATGGGAGCGGCATTCACCGAGACCGGCTTTGCCGCCCTGGTGGCTGACACCGATGCCGACACGCTTGACCGCGCTTTGCGCTACGCCGCCTGGGCGACGCTGAGTGCTGAAGGCCAGGCGTATCATCGCACCGACACCTTGTTCCGGGTGCCGCACAAGGTCGACCCGCAACATCTCGTTTCGATCGAAACCATCGAACGCGATGGCGTGACCATGCTGCGTCTGCCCGAACAGGGATGGCGGCAGCGCGATGGTTTCGCCCTGACAGACGTCGGCATGTCCACCCAGGGCGCGCTCGACCAGATCAACTACTGCATCTTGTGCCACACCCAGGGCAAGGATTCATGCAGCAAGGGCCTGAAGGACCGCAAAACCGGTGCTTTCCAGAAATCGCCTTTCGGTGTGACCCTGGCCGGCTGCCCACTCGACGAGAAAATCAGCGAGATGCACACGCTGCGCGGCCAAGGCAGTCTGCTTGGCGCGTTCGCCACCATCGCCATCGACAACCCGATGATGGCGGCGACCGGCCACCGGATTTGCAATGACTGCATGAAGGCCTGCATCTACCAGAAGCAGGAAGCGGTGGATATTCCGCAGACCGAAACCAATATCTTGAAGCAGGTGCTTGAACTTCCCTGGGGCTTTGAGATTTATACCCTGCTGACGCAATGGAACCCGCTGGATATTCGCCGGCCGCTGCCGCGCCCGGATAGTGACCGCAAGGTGCTGATCGTCGGCCTTGGCCCGGCAGGGTTTACGCTCGCGCATCATTTGATAAATGATGGGCATACGGTGGTCGCCGTCGATGGGCTAAAAATCGAACCGCTCGGCTTTGATCCGACGCGGCCAGTCCGCGATGCGCAAACCCTGTTTGAAAACCTCGATGATCGGGTGCTGGCCGGGTTTGGCGGCGTGGCCGAATACGGCATCACCGTGCGCTGGAACAAGAACTACCTGAAACTGGTACGCCTGCTGCAGGAACGCCGCGCCCAGTTCGCGGCCTTTGGCGGCATTCGGTTCGGTGGCGGCGCCACAATCGGCATCGACGATGCCTGGGCGATGGGCTTTGACCATGTCGCACTCTGCATGGGCGCCGGTAAGCCGACGGTGATCGACATGCCCAATAATCTCGCCAGGGGCGTGCGCCAGGCGAGCGATTTCCTGATGGCGCTGCAATTGACCGGCGCCGCCAAAACCTCATCAATCGCCAATCTGCAAGTGCGCCTGCCGGTTGTGGTCATCGGCGGCGGGCTGACCGCGATCGATACCGCGACCGAAAGCCTGGCGTATTACGTTCGCCAGGTGGAGAAATTCGCCGCCCGGCATCGGATCCTGGTCGCCGAAAATGGCGAGGCGGCGGTGCAGGCGCGCTGGACTGCCGAAGACGCCGAAATCGCCGCCGAGTTTCTGACCCACGCCGCGGCCATCGCCGTCGAACGCGCGCTTGCCGTTTCCGAAGGCCGCGAGCCCCGCCTTGCCCAATTGCTCGATCGTTGGGGTGGCGCGACGGTCGTCTATCGTCGCAAGCTGGTCGACGCGCCGAGCTACACGCTTAACCACGAAGAAGTTGCCAAGGCGCTGGAAGAAGGCGTGCGCTTTGCCGAGGGCCTCACCCCGGTTGCGGTCGAAGTGGATCGCTACGGCCACGCCGCCGGCCTGCGGGTGCGGGCGGCTGATGGCAGCGAAACGGTTTTGCCGGCCCGCGCGGTAATTGTCGCCGCCGGCACCCAGCCTAACACCGTGCTCGCCCGCGAAGATGGCCGGGTCCAGCTTGATGGCCGCTATTTCCAGGCAATCGACATCGACGGCCGCAAGGTCACCCCGCAACGCGCGGCGAGCAAACCCGAAACAGTCGAGGTGCTGATGCACCGGACCGACAACGGCGATTTGATCAGCTTCTTCGGCGATCTGCACCCGAGCTTTTTCGGCAATGTGGTCAAGGCCATGGGATCGGCCAAGCAAGGCTACCCGATCGTCAGCCGGGCGCTGGCGAGCCGGCCGGCAACCGCGATTTCCGGCGCGGATCTGATCGCCAATTGCCGTCGCGACCTGCAAGCCCGTGTCCATGCGGTGCATCGCCTGACGCCGACGATTGTCGAGGTTGTGCTGCACGCCCCGGCTGCCGCCCGCGCCTTCAAGCCAGGCCAGTTCTACCGGTTGCAGAATTACGAAATGCTGGCAGCCCGCATCGACGATGCCGGCTTTGAAACCGTGCTGGCGATGGAAGGCCTCGCCATGACCGGCGCGTGGACCGATCCGCAGGCCGGGCTGGTGTCGGTGATCGCGCTCGAAATGGGTGGCAGTTCGGATTTATGCGCCCATCTGCCAATCGGCCAGCCGGTGGTGCTGATGGGGCCGACTGGGACGGCGACAGAAATCCATGCCAACACCACCGTCGCGTTGGTCGGTGGTGGCCTCGGCAATGCGGTGCTGTTCAGCATCGGGGCGGCAACGCGGGCGGCCGGCAGCAAAGTGATCTATTTCGCCGGCTACAAGGCGATGCAGGACCGCTACAAGGTCGCCGATATCGAACGCGCCGCCGACGTGATCGTGTGGTGCTGCGACGAAGCGCCGGGCTTCACCCCGACCCGACCGCAAGATCGCAGCTTTCTTGGCAATATCGTGCAGGCAATGGCGGAATATGCCAGCGGCCGGCTTGGCGCGCAGGTGATACCGTTGGTCGACGCCGAGCATATGATCGTTATCGGATCGGACCGGATGATGGCAGCCGTCGGTGCCGCCCGGCATGGCGTGCTGGCGCCCTTCATGCGCGCCGGACATACCGCCATCGGATCGATCAACTCCCCCATGCAGTGCATGATGAAGGAAGTCTGCGCCCAGTGCCTGCAACCGCATATCGATCCACTGACCGGCGAGCGAACGGTGGTGTTCTCGT
>JACMOQ010000488.1 GCA_014377905.1 Acetobacteraceae bacterium
GCGACTAATTTGTTACGATATCGTAATTAATAGTGCAAATCACGGCTGTTCGACGATGGATTGCTCTCACAAGTGTCCGCAATGACGCACAACGCCCGATGCGAAAACGGACAGAATTTCGGAAGTTTTTTTGCTTCTTTGTTTTCAAACAAAGAAGACCTTGCCTCAATCAATCTTAACCGAAACCGGCGGCGCACCCGCCAGCACCGCCCGCATCCACACGCCCGCGCCGGCAATCGCTGCCCGACCCGCGGCAAGCTGCAAGTGAAACAATGGCCAGACATGAACCATTTCCGGCCAGATTTCCAACGTCACCGCAACATCGGCGGCACCCGCCACTCGGGCAAGGCGGATCGCGTCATCGAGCAGGGTTTCCGCCGCGCCAACCTGGATCAACAGCGGCGCAAGGCCGGTGAAATCGCCATAAAGCGGCGCCGCCAGCGGGTCGCGCGAATTGGCGCCGTTAAGATACAGCCCCGCCATGCCCAGCAGCCCCGGCTTTTGCACCATCGGATCGGCGGCGGCGCGGTCATCCATGCTGTCGCCGATCGCCTCCATGTCGACCCAGGGCGAAATTCCCCAGCCACCAGCCGGTTGTGCAAGGCCCGCGCCCTTGATCGCCAGCATGGCGGCAACCACCAGCCCACCACCGGCACTGTCACCGGCAATCACGATCTTGCTGGCAGCGATTCCCTTGGCAAGCAGGTATTTATAGCCGGCGAGCGCGTCATCCACGGCCGCCGGGAATGGGTGCTCGGGGGCGAGGCGATAATGCAGCGCCAGGGTCCGGCTGCCCGCCGCGCGGCCGATCTCGGCGGCAAGGGTGCGGTGGCTGTCGATTGACCCGAGCACATAGCCGCCACCATGCAGATAGAGCACCGCCGCCGCCTGATCCGCACCCGGGGTCGATGTCCATTCCGCAACCACGCCATTGGCATCGCAGGCTGTGACGACCACATCGGCCGGCACGCCGCGGTCAAGTCCCATGGCATCGAAGCCTTTGCGCATATCGGCGAGTTCAGGCGGGCGCACCCTGGCGGCGAGGGCAGCACGCAGCGCGGTGATTTCTGGATTGGGCATGGTTTCCCCCATTGGGTTGTTGACCTTTAGGTTATCCTAGGGTGGGTTGGCGGCAACAGCCTAATAGACGGCGGGGGCAGATGACCACGGAACCGGAATTCGATCGCTTGCGGCTAGACCAGCTTTTGCGTGCCCGGCTCGATGGGCTGCGTGGACCCTTGGACTTGCAACGAATTTCGGGTGGGCAATCCAATCCGACTTTTTTTGCCAGTTACGAAAATCGCCGCCTGGTGGTGAGGAAGCAGCCACCGGGACCGCTGATGCCGTCGGCACACGCCATCGACCGCGAGTATCGGGTGCAGTCGGCGTTGGCCGCCACCAATGTCGCGGTACCGCATTTGCTGTTTTACGAGGCCGATGCAGCAATCATTGGCACGCCGTTCTATGTGATGGAACGCCTTGACGGCCGGGTTTTTGCCGATGGCGCCTTGTCGGGGGTAACGGCGGCCGAGCGCGGCGCGATGTATCAATCGATGGCCGAAACCATGGCGCGGCTGCATCGGGTGGATTACGCGGCCATCGGCCTCGGCGATTATGGACGCCCGGGAAACTACTTCGCCCGCCAGATTGCGCGCTGGACCAGGCAATGGGAACTGGCCGCCCAACCTGCCATCCCCGAGATCACCGACCTGCTCGCCTGGCTGCCGGCGAATATCCCGCCCGAGGACGCCGCCACGCTCTGCCATGGCGATCTGCGCACCGGCAACATGATGTTCCATCCGACCGAGCCACGGGTGATTGCGCTGCTCGACTGGGAGTTGTCCACTATCGGCCACCCGCTATCCGACCTCGCCTACAACGCCATGGCGTGGCGCACCACGCCGGATGAATATGGCGGCATTCGCGGGCTGGATTTGCGGGGTTTGGGCATTCCCGGGGAGACGGAATACCTCGCCCACTATGTCCGCGCCGGTGGCCATTCTGCCCCGGTGCTGCCGTTTCACTTCGCGTTTGTGATGTTCCGGTTTGCGGTGATTTTTGCCGGCATCGCCGCCCGTGCCGCAGCCGGCAACGCCGCGTCCGAAAACGCTGCCGAGGTTGGCGGCAGGCTTACGCGGGCGTTGGCCCGGCGTGGCATTGAAGCGATCACCCCAGCAGGGTATCGCGCGCCTGATTGATCCGGGCGGCGAGCCAGTCGGACCCGCCGGCATCGGGGTGGGCAGCGCGCATCAGGCGGTGATAGGCCGCGCGAATATCAGTGTCGGTCGCCCCTGTTTTCAGGCCGAGGATTTCAAAGGCCTCTGCCCGCGTCATGCTTCCCGGTGCCGCACGGGGGGTGGGTTTGGCGCCGGGCGCGGCAATTTTGGGTGCCATCCATTGCCAGACCAACGGCGCAAGGAACATCAAGGCGGAAATCGCCATCGCCCCGCGTCCGGTCAACAGCAGCAATGTCCCCAAGGCCAGGCCGCCAAGGGCAACGGTCCAGGCGCCAAACCGCTTGATGTCTTTGATTTGGGCGCGAGAGAACATGCCCAGTGCGCCCATGAACACCGCCAGCGCCACCAGCCCAAGAATGAAAATTATCATCGTGCGGCTTTGGCCCGCAGGTCGCGGGCTTCGAGTGCTGCGACCGCCGAGATATTGACGATCCCGCGCGCAGTCACGCTTGGCACCAGAACATGGATAGGCTTGGCCATGCCGAGCAGCAATGGCCCAACCGGCAGGCCGTCCACGGCGGATTTCAGCAAGTTGAAGGCAATGTTGGCGGCGTCCAGGCTGGGCATGATCAGTAGATTGGCCTGCCCGTCGAGTGCGGAATCCGGCACCGCACGATTGCGGATGATTGGGTCGAGGGCCGCGTCGGCGTGCATTTCCCCATCGATTTCGAGGTCAGGGTCGCGCGCCCGGATCATGCCGAGGGCTGCCCGCATCTTGCGCGCCGAGGGCGAATTCGATGCCCCGAAGCTCGAATGCGACAGCAGCGCGGCTTTCGGCACCAGCCCGAAGCCGCGCACCGCGTCGGCAGCCAGCAAGGTCATTTCGGTGATCTGTTCGGCCGTCGGGTCGGGATTCATATGGGTGTCGCAGATGAACAACGCCCGGTCGCGCAGGATCAAGCACGATAGCGCGTAAATCCGGCTGACATCCGGCCGACGCGGGATGATCGGCATAATGTACTGCATCGATCGCCACCAGTCGCCAGGCCCGCCAACGATGGCGACATCGGCCAGCCCGACATGGAGCAGCATGGCGGCCGTCACCGGGGCACGGCTGAACACCCGGCGGGTTCCCGCGTCAGGCGGGGTGCCGCGCCGTCCGACCAGGGCACGATAAGGGTCAACCAACGGCGCGGTGATGTCGAGATCAAGTTCCGGATCGATCACCTGGACATCGCGATCCAACGACATTCGCAAACCCATCTCGGCGACCTTGGCGACGATCCGGGCGCGGCGACCGAGCAGGATCGGGCGGGCAATGCGCTCATCGACGATAATCTGGGCGGCGCGCAACACCCGTTCATCTTCGCCCTCGGCGTAGACAATGCGCGGCGGGGACGCGCGGGCGGCCTCGAACACCGGGTGCATCAACTCGCCAGAGCGGAACACGAAACGTTCGAGTTCATGGCGATAGGCATCGAGGTCAGTAATTGGGCGGGATGCAACACCCGACTCCATCGCCGCTTTGGCCACCGCCGGGGCAATTTGCAGGATCAGGCGCGGATCGAACGGCTTGGGGATGATGTAGTCGGGGCCAAATACCGGGGCGGCACCCCCATAAGCGGCGGCGACGACCTCGCTGGCCTCGACCCTGGCCAGTTCGGCGATTGCTTCAACCGCGGCAAGCTTCATCGCGTCATTGATCGTGGTCGCCCCGACATCGAGCGCGCCCCGAAAAATGAACGGGAAGCACAGCACGTTATTGACCTGGTTGGGAAAATCGCTGCGCCCGGTGGCGATGATTGCGTCGGGGCGGGCAGCCCGCACCAGGCTGGGCTGGATTTCCGGTTCGGGATTGGCCAAGGCCAGGATCATCGGGCGCGGCGCGAGTTTGCTCAGCCATTCCGCCTTCAACACCCGTGGCGCTGACAGGCCCAGGAAGAGATCGGCGCCGTCGAGCACATCTTCAAGCGTCCGCGCATCGGTTTCCCGCGCATAGCGCCGCATGCGATCATCCAGCCCATCGCGCCCGGCATGGACCACGCCCTTGATGTCGGTGAGGGTTACATTGTCCGCTTGCACCCCCATCGCCACCAGCAGATCGACGCAGGCCATTGCCGCAGCCCCTGCCCCCGATGTCACCAGCTTGATGTCTTCCAGCCGCTTGCCTTGCAGCACCAGCCCGTTGCGCACCGCAGCAGCAACGGTGATGGCGGTGCCGTGCTGGTCGTCGTGGAAAACCGGAATGCGCATCCGGGCCTGCAACGCGGCCTCGATCGCCCAACACTCCGGCGCCTTGATGTCTTCGAGGTTGATGGCGCCGAAAGTCGGCTCCAGGGCGGCAACAACGTCGACGAAGCGGTCGGGATCGGCTTCATCAACCTCGATATCGAAGACATCGATGCCGGCGAATTTCTTGAACAGGACTGCCTTGCCCTCCATCACCGGCTTGCCAGCGAGCGCGCCGATATTGCCTAGGCCAAGGACCGCAGACCCGTTGGAGATCACGCCCACAAGATTGCCGCGCGCGGTGTAAAGCCAGGCAGCTTCGGGGTCGGCGGCGATTTCCTCGCAGGCGGCGGCGACCCCGGGTGAATAGGCGAGCGCAAGGTCACGCTGGGTGGCGAGCGGCTTGGTGGCCTCAATGCCGAGTTTCCCTGGGCGGGGCAGGCGATGATAGTCAAGTGCGGCCTGTCGCAGATCGTCTTCCATATGCCGGCCCCCTTGGCGTCCGCGTTACCTGTAGACGACCGCCGGTAGGGAAGGAATACTCCGTCCGCTTGGGACCCTGCAAAAGCGCATTTCCTGGGATCAGATTGGCACCCGGGTAATTACTTCTTTTAGGCGCAAAAAGAGGGCTCTATCGCCTTAATCTCCCTGCCTTCACATCGGGCAGGCCCCCGAGGCGCATTGCAGATGGGCGGTATCAACCGCCTCATGCAGGCCGGGGTCTTCGATGCTGTTCACCATCGCGATGAAGGCGTCCAACGTCATGTCTTCTTCTGGCAAATACTCGTAGCCCATCAGATCGTCGGGGTTGCCAGGCAAGATGGCGCAGCAGCGGATGGTTGGCTGGTTTTCCAGCACGATGGCGCGGAATTCGGCCAGGCTGTGGCGGCTGGTGTCAAATTTCAGCGTGTAGGACACCTGGTTGCCGCGCTCGGCGCCGATCCAGTGGCGTTCGAGCAGGCGCAGCCAGGCGAATTGCTGCGCCGGGGTGGCGTCCGACGCCGTGACCGCGCGATCGCCAATGCCGAGGCGCTGGATGCGCGGCAGGGTTGGGAAGCCGACAATTGCCATGCCGGGAAAGCTGGTCAGGCCGCGCACCTGATAGCCGCGCGCGGCATATTGGGCGAGCAAGGGATCGCTGTCGGCGCTCCAATTTCCGGCCGCATCGCGGGTGCCACGGAACTGCACCCAGCGCAGATACTGCTTGCGGGCGGGCAAATGGGCGCCTTCTGTAAGGCCGAACAGCTTGGATGTGGTGCCGGCAGGCTTGACCGTGGTGACAGTAAACGGCGCGATCATGCCGAGTTCACAGGCGTAGCGGTCGGCCTCGTCCTTGGCGGCGTCGGACAGGGCTTCGAGCATACAATAGAACGGCGCTGCCGCAGTTTCGTCGAGCAAATCGTCAAACCCGAGCCCGAAGCGCATCCAAGCCCATTCGTGCAGCCCGGTCGGGCCGATGCCGATGCGGTTGGTGCGGCGGACTTCCTCGCCATAAAGCGCATTCATCCGGTTGGCGCGCATCAGGAAGCGCACCCCGAGGCGGACGCTGTCTTCGACGCGGGCATCCCAGTCGGCGATCACTGCGTCTGACGCGAATCCGGGAACGATATTCTCTGGGGGAATTGGGCAGGCCAGCAGCGGCGCGAAATCGGCGATCACGCAGTACCCGCCGGTGGCGTGCAGCACGATCTCCCCGCATGGATTGGTGATAGCGGGGAAGCGTGCGGATTGGGCGCACTGGGCGAGCGCGGCCAGCAGATCGGCGCCGAAATCGGCCTGATAGCGGTTGGAGCGGAAATCGCGGCCATCGGCGAAAACCGGCTTGTCCCAGGCGCGGCCGGTGCGATGATCATCCAGCATGTCACCGTTGATGAACCCAGGCTCGCCGTTTTTGTAACCGCATTCGGTTGCGTCGTTGAACACCGCGATGGCTTGGGCGGCGAGCACGGAGTCGCTGCAACCCTCGCCGACCAGCGCCCAGAATTCGCGGTCCACCACCACCGAGTTATTTGCGGTCCACAGCCCGCCTTCGCTCTTGGCGCGAATAAAGCGGAAAATGCCGGGGTCGCGCCAGGATTTGGTCGCCATCCGCGCCGCGCGGCGGGCACCGCCAACCTGGACTTCCATCGAGAAGAAATGATCGACCAGCAGCGCCTGCTCCCAAGGTTGCAGGGCAAGGCCAGCGCGGTCGCGCAGGCGGGACGGGGCGATCACATTGTCGCGCAAATTGATGAAGCCGCGTATTAGCGAAATCGGGCCGGACGCCGGGCGGCCCTGCATGCCGGCAATCGGCGCGCCCTCACGCCGGACAGCGGAAAAATCGAGCAGCACCACCGCATCGTGCCGTTTGGCGAAAGCCAGACCTTCGATCAGTTCGAGCGCCTTGCCCCAGCCCTCGCGGCTGTCATCGACACGATGGATGATCGCGGCGGGGGGAATTGCGGTGACGTTGAGCTCCGGCCGGTCGGCGGGGAAATCGGGATGGGTCGGGTCAAGATGCAGGAGGATGTCGGGGGCATCGGCCCAGTCCACCACCACCAGTTCGTCATCATAGGATCGGCCGACGCCGCTGCCGTTGAGCAGGAGGTAGAACTTGGCAAAGCTGGTGATCGCGGTGGCACAGTTGGTGAACAACTCCATGTTGCGGCCGGCCTGATCGGCATCACCGTGCTGCAAATGCCGGCCCGAAGTAATCAGCGCGCCGCTGGCGATGGCGTTGCGAAGCCGGGCGCGCTCGGTGCGCTCGGCGCCGGTCAGCGGGGGCTTCAGCAGCGACATGTTGCCGGTCGCCACGCGATCGGCGACCCGGCCAAAGCATTCGGCATCTTCAGGTCGGAACACCGTCCGGCGGGCAACCGCTACGCCCATGCCGGGGTCGAGCAACTGTGCCGCGGCCGCGGCTTCACCAAAGCTGATGCCGGGGATCGTGGTGGGATAGGAGCTGAGATCAGCCAACCCGGACATCTGCATAACATTCATCGCCAACCACCTTCTTCAACCGCCGAATCGGTCAGCCCGATCCCGACACTCAACATATAGTAGGAAGGCGACGGCAGCCCACTATATTTGGAAGGTCTGGGGCAGAAATTTACCATGCACCGGCGGTAGGCGCCCTTTCCCGGATGGTGGCGCGATGCCGAAGGCTGTGGTCATGTTACCCATTATTAGGAGCAGCACGCATGAAACCCAGACACGGCCCGACTGGCGCTGAGATGACCGGAATTGCACTGGCCGAGCATGTGCTCGCCAGCCTGCCCGCCGGGGTGCGCGGTCCGGGCGGGGCCGTGGCGGTGCTGAAGGATGGCGCGGTGGTGATGCGCCACAGTTGGGGCTGGGCCGATGTCGACCGGCGCATTCGGTTCACCCCGGCGACGCTGTTTCGGATCTGCTCGATCACCAAGCAATTCACCTGCGCGACGATGCTGGAACGCCATCCCGACCCGACAATGCTAAATGCCGATCTGGCGGCGCATCTACCCCGGCTCGCGGCCCGGCCTTCGGTCTTGCATCTGGCACATAACCAGTCCGGTCTGCGCGACTACTGGGCGACCACGGTGCTGTGCGGGGCATTGCCGGAAACTGTGTTCGGGCCCGATGATGCACGCGCGCTGACCGCGAAATCCGCATCGTTGCAGTTTGCCCCTGGCACGCGGTATTCATATTGCAATCAGAACTTCCGTATCCTTGGCGAGCTGGTTCAAGACCGCGCCGGGCGTGACCTGGGCCAGTTGATGCGGACCCATGTGTTCGATCCGGCCGGAATGCCGTCCGCGCTGCTCTGCCCGGAAACCGCCGCCATGCCGGATGGCACGATCGGATACGAAGGCTCGCTGGAAGATGGCTGGCGGCCGGCGGTCAACCGGCTGCACTGGACGGGCGATGCCGGGATTGCGGCGTCGCTCGACGACATGATCGCCTGGGAACAGACGATCGACGCCGCGCGCGACGATCCAGCCAGCCGGTATGCGATCCAGTCCGCGCCGCAGGATTTCGCCGATGGCAACCCGGCCGGGTATGGCTTCGGGCTGACCCGGATGACAATCCACGGCAAGCTTGCCATCGGCCATGGCGGCGGCTTGCGCGGCTGGCGCAGCACACGGTTTTATGTGCCGTCGGAACGGATTTCGGTGGTGGTGCTGTTTAACCACATGGCCGATCCGGGCGTGGTGGCGGGCAGTTTGCTTGGCGCGATGCTCGATGTTCCGGCGCCGCAAGCGGCCCCGGCGGCCGATCCGGCCTGGGCCGGGTCCTACCGCGATAGCGAAACAGGGCTGGTCGCGCGGGTAGCGCTCACCCCATCGCAGGCGGTCCAGCTTTGCTTCGGTCAAGGTCCTGAAACGCTCGACCCAACCAACGATGGCGAGGCGTGCAGTACATCCGTCCGCTTGCGCCGCGATGGCGGCAATCTGCTGATGGAACGCGGCAAGGAAAATCTGCGCAGCACCCTGGTCCGTTGCGAAGGCGAGGCAGCGCGTGACATTGAAGGCACTTTCCATAACGCCGAATATGGTGCGACTTTCACCTGCGTTTCGGCTGGCGGGGTGCTCTACGGCGCTTTTGCTGGGTTTCTCGGGCGCGGGCTGATGGAGCCGCTCCTTCCGGTTGGCCCCGATCTCTGGCGCCTACCCTGCCCGCGGGCGCTGGATTTCTCCGCACCGGGGGACTGGACGCTGGAATTCAGCCTCGACCGCACCCGGCTGACAGTCGGGTGCTGGCTGGCGCGCGGGATTGGCTTCCTGCGGGTCTAACCCGCCGCCTGCAAAACCTCCTGCACCAGTTTCGGCGGCGCTTCGGCGAGGTGATCGAAGCGGTGGCGAAACACACCCAGCCCCACGGTCTGGCTGCGCAGTTCGGCAATGAAATCATGCAGTTCGGCATGCGGAATGAGCGCCTCGACATCGTCCCAGCCCATCCAGCCCGGCCGTTCGCCATAGCCGAGGATTTGCCCGCGCCGGCCGCCAACCAGGCGTTGGGCGGTGGCGGTGGCGGTGTTCGGCACTGAAATCGTTACCGCATGGATCGGTTCGAGCAGCACCGGCGTGGCTTTCGGCAGCGCGTCCTGCATCGCCATTCGTGTGGCGGTGCGGAACGCCATGTCCGAGCTATCGACCGGGTGAAACCCGCCATCGACCAGGGCGACCTCGATATCAACCACCGGGAAGCCGAATGCGCCTTTGCGGGCGGCGTCTTCGGCGGCGGCTCTGACCGAGGGGATGTACAGCCGTGGCACCGTGCCGCCAACAATGCGATCGACAAAGGCAAACCCGGCGCCACGGGCGCGTGGCGCGAGTTCCAGCGTCACATCGGCGAATTGGCCATGGCCGCCGGTCTGGCGTTTCAGCCGTGCCGCCTGCTGCACCGGATGGCGGATGGTTTCGCGATAGGCGGTGCCTGGTCGTGTCGATTTCAGCCGCACCCCGAAGGCGGCTGCCAGCCGGTCCATCGCGGCTTTCAGGTGCAACTCGCCCTGACCTGAAAGAACCGTTTCGCCGAGTTCAGCATCCTGGTGGAGCGCCAGCCCGGCATCTTCTTCGAGCAGCTTTTCCAGTGCCCCGGACAGGCGCACGTCGTCGCGCCGATCAACGGTGGTGATCGCCAGGGCAAAAACGGGCGGATTGGCGGGCGCGATGGCGAGGCCTGCCGGATCACCGCCTAGCACCGCACCGGTCAAAACGCCCTCCAGCCTGCCGAGCGCCACGATTGCGCCGGTGACGGCCTCGGCGATTTTCAACAGATCGCCATCCGCTGCCCGCCACATTCCGCCGATCCGCTTGCCATCCAGCGTCGCGCCATCCTTCAATGGCCCGCGCCACACCCGCGCCCAGGACAGCTTGCCGCCATGGCCGGCATTGAGGGTGCGAAACACCTGCACCAGCGCGCCGCCGTTGGGCGCGACGCCAAGCCGGGCGGCGGTGGCTTCTGGCGCCGGGGTATCGTGGCGAAGCGCCTTCCACAGGCGACGCACCCCACCATCGCGTTCGGCACTGCCGAGCAGAATTTCAGAAATTGTGCCGTCGGCTTCCTCGGCGTGCAGGCGGTCGAAAATATCGTCCTTGCTGGGCTTGATGTCCTCGATCATTTTTTCCAACAGCCCGTCATCGAAATCGGCCAGGACTTCGACCAACGCGTCCCGCGCCTCCCGCTCGCGGTCGGCCATGCTGTCGGGTACCGGAATTTGTTCCGACGCCTCGCCGCGTCGGTAGCGATAGGCACGCTCGCGGACCACATCGACATAGCCGGTGATGGTTTCGCCATCGCGGATCGGCACTTCGCGCAGCACCAGGCGGCGCGAGGTCAGACCTTGCAGAGCCGCCATGGTGTCGCGGACCCGGCCGGTGAAAGTATCGATACGGTTGATGAAAATCAGCGCCGGGATGCCGGTCTGGTCGATCTGATGGAGGAAGGGTGCCACCGTGAGGGCGCGGGCGGGATCGGGGTCGCACACCAGCACCGCGATATCGGCGACCGCCAGTGCCGCCGCAGTTTCGTGCATGGTTTCAACCGAGCCGGGGCAGTCGATCAGGGTCCAGGCTTCATCGAGATAGCTGGACGATGCGATCCTGGTGCCGCCGCGTGGGGCGGCGCCGCGCCGGGCTGGACCGCCTGCGGCGGCGGCGAGCGCATCGGACAACGTGGACTTGCCGCTGGCATAGGGGCCAATGATGGCGACGACACGCGGGCCGGTTGGGGCATGGGGCATGGGCGTCCTCCGTGGCCGGAGCTTGCCGACGGGAAAGCCCGCCTGTGCGCCGGTCCTGCGCGGCATCATGGGCGCGGGAATGCGCTGCGCCAAGGGGAATATGCTGGTGATCGGCCGCGCCTAGTGCTACACCATGACCACAAATCTGGTCATAAAGTGCCGCGATGAACGCGATCAATCTGGCGAATGCGAAGGCGCATCTCAGCGAACTGCTCGACCGGGTCGAAGCCGGGGAGGAAGTGGTGATAACCCGCCACGGCAAGCCGGTGGCGCAGTTATCGCCGATTACGGCCCCCAAGCAACCGATAGATTTCGAGGCGCTGGCGGCGTTCCGGGCGACGATGCCACCTTGGCGTAAATCCAGTGCCGAGCTTATCCGGGAAATGCGCGACGACGAACGTTATTGAATTATTTCGATACCAGTTTCCTGGCGCCGTTGATCCGTTCCGAGGCTACCACTCAAGACGTAGGTCAGTTCCTTTTCGGCTTGGCGGCGTGAACGCTGGCGATCAGCCATTGGACCAAGGTTGAATTTGCCTCAGTCCTCGCGCGGGACGTACGGATGGCATCATCGATCACAACGCAGCCCGGGACGCCGAAGCACAATTCAGCACGATCATCAAAACCGCCTTCATCATCCGGCTGCCAAATGCCGACGAGTTCGATTTCGCCCGCAATTATTTGGCCCGTCCCGAAACCGGGCTGCGCGGCGGTGACGCACTGCATCTGGCGATCGCGGCCAACCGACGGGCGAGTGCGATTTACAGTCTGGACAAAGGACTGGTGAAGGCCGGCAAGATGTTGGGGCTGCCGGTCAGTCGGGGTATTCCGGCGGGCAGATAATCACATCTCGGTTGGGAAATTTTTCACGCCCCTGCCCCAATCGCTGCCGCCAGGACCCGCCCTGCTTCGATACACTCGGCAGCTGAAACATCCAGATGCGTCGTTGCCCGCACTGTCCGTGGCCCAAACGCCTGCACGAATACCCCAGCCGCACGCGCGCGCGACACCACTGTTGCGGCATCGGGCAATCCGGCCGGCAGATGAAAAATGATAATGTTGGTCTGGACATCCGCCATGGTGATCAGCGCCGGGGTTTGCGCCACCGCGGCCGCGATCACCCGCGCATTGGTGTGATCTTCTGCCAAACGGTCGAAATGATGATCGAGCGCGTAAAGCCCCGCCGCGGCCAGAATGCCGGACTGGCGCATCGCCCCGCCATAGCGCCGACGTGCCTGGATTGCGCGCGGCATCAGTGCCGCCGACCCCGCCACCAGGCTGCCGATCGGGCAGCCCAGCCCTTTCGACAGCGCCACACCCACGACATCGAACGGCGCGGCAAGTTCGGCCAGGCTACGCCGGCTGGCGACCGCCGCATTGAACAGTCTGGCGCCATCGAGGTAGCTGCCGAGCCCGAGGTCCCGGGCCGCCGCCCCGATGCGAATTGCCTCATCCGGGTCGAACACGAAGCCGCCGCCGCGATTATGGGTACTCTCGACGCAAACCAGACTGGTGCCCGGCTGCACCACGTGCCCACGCGGTTTGGCCTTGGCGCTAACATCACCGGCGGTGAAACGCCCGCCTTGGCCGATGACGGTAAACTGCACCCCGGCATTGGCGGCCGACGCGCCAGCCTCATGCCAGACGATATGGGCCTCGTCACCCACCAGCACATCATCGCCGGGTTGGGTCAGCATCTTGAGGGCGACCTGATTGGCCATGGTGCCGGACGGCACAAAAATCGCGGCGTCCTTGCCGAGCAGTTCGGCGATGCGACGCTGCAAGGCGTTGACGGTGGGATCGTCACCGTACTGATCGTCGCCGACATCTGCCGCCGCCATCGCCGCCCGCATTCCGGCGGTCGGTTTCGTCACAGTATCGGAACGCAGATCTATCATGGCAGGTCTCCCGAGCATTGCCGGGGTGACTATGGTGCCAATCGGGCGATTGAACTAGCGTTCTGAAAAATACGTCCAGGGGACCCTTATGACCGATGCCGCCTTGCCATTTGCCGGCCTCAAAGTAATCGATTGCGCGAGCTATATCGCCGCCCCGATCGCTGCCACCGTGCTCGCCGATTTCGGCGCCGATGTCATCAAGATCGAAGCCCCGGGTGAGGGCGATCCCTGGCACACCGCCTATTCCCGGCTGCCGCAGCAGAACGGCACCAACTTCCCCTGGCTGCTCGACAACCGCAACAAGCGCGGTCTGGCGCTGGATTTGAAGGCCCCGGCCGGACGGGCGGTGCTGGAACGGCTGGTGTCGCAGGCGGACGTCTTTATCACCAATCTGCCGCTGCCAGTGCGCGAACGGCTGACGGTGCGCTACAGCGATTTCGCTGCCCACCCGCGCCTGATCTATGCGTCGCTGACAGCCTATGGCGAGGTCGGCGCCGAAGCTGCCAAGACCGGCTTTGATGTCACGGCCTATTGGGCACGCAGCGGGTTGATGGACCATGTCCGCGCCGATTTCAACACTGTTCCAGGCCGTGCCGTTGCTGGCATGGGCGATCATCCGACCGGCATTGCGCTTTATGCCGGCATTACCACCGCTTTGTTGCAGCGTGCCAAAACCGGGCTCGGCAGTGAAGTCCGCACCTCGCTGCTTGCTAACGGCATGTGGTCCAGCAGCTTCCTTGTCCAGGCACAACTTTGCGGGGTGGAAATCCCGGTGCGTGGCCCGCGTGAAGACATGCCGCGCGCACTTGCCAACATGTATAAAACCTCCGACGGGCGCTGGTTTCTGCTGGCATTGACGTCGGAAATTCGACAATGGCCGGCGCTGGCGCAAGCGATCGGCCTGCCCGGGCTTATCACCGATCCGCGCTTTATTGACGACAAGGGCCGCAGCGCAAACGTCAAGGCGCTTACAGAGATTTTCGATGCCACCTTTGCCGCCAACACCTTGACGCATTGGCGCGCGGCCCTTGATGCTGCGGGATTGACCTTCGGCATTGTTGGCACCGTGCCAGAAATGGCCGCCGATCCGCAGGCGCTGGCCGTCGGCATTCTGCGCCCCTTGGCTGATACCGGCATGATGACGATCGACAGCCCGTTCACCCTGACCGACATGGCCAAGGCGCCGATAACGATCGCGCCGGATCAGGGGGGGCATAACGCCGAGATTTTGCGCGAAGCGGGGTATTCGGAAAGCGAGATCAACGGATTTCGGGATGCCGGGGTTATTGCTGGCCGATAACGCAGAGCCGCTATTTTTGGGACCGCAAGGGAGAATTCACCCGGCCTGCCCCAAACGTCCGGATGGTCACTAAGCTTGCGCAAGCGTTGGAGCAACATCCTCCACGGTTGTGCGCCGCATGTCACGCACCTCCCCGGTATCGTTATAGCGGCGCGCACGATGCATGGTCTGGCGATTATCCCACAGCACCAGATCGCCGAGCGTCCAGCGATGGGTGTACACGTATTTCGCCTGGGTTGCGTGTTCGACCAGATCGCGGATCAGCGACATCGCTTCCGGGCGCGGCATGTCCTCGATTTCGCCAATATGGCTCGACAGAAAGATCGACTTGCGGCCGGTGACCGCGTTGCGTCGCACCAGGCGCTGACGCACCGGGGCGAAATTGAGCTTTTCCTGTTCGGAAAACTCATCAAACCCGAGCAGCCCGCGCGAATAAATCAGCGAATGGTGGGTGACCATGTCGGCAATCAGCGCGCGGTCATCATCGGGCAAATCGTCATACGCGGCGCGCATGTCGGCGAATTGGGTGCCGCCGCCGGCCTTGGGAATGGCGCGCGCTGACAGGCCGGAATATTTTGCCGGCGTTGCCTTGAAGCTGCTGTCGGAATGCCAAAGATTATTGCCAAGGTGGAACATCCGCCGCCGGTCATCGCGGGCGAACAGCTTGTTGTCCTGATCGAGATTGGAAATATCGGCCATTTCCATATCGAGCCGACGCTGGTCGCTGGTCTGGATGTTCCCTGTGGCAAGTTCGAGC
>JACMOQ010000489.1 GCA_014377905.1 Acetobacteraceae bacterium
ATATCGGTCTGCCGAGCTTTTTCATGCTGAGCTCGACGATGCCGGAGGACGTACGGCACGAGAAGAATTACTATGACGTGTCCGGCTGCGGCGCCAACATCGCCTGGCACACCGAGAACGATCAGCTCGAAATCGCCGATCGCGGCGTGCTGATGACCGATATGAAAATTTACATGCTATCGACCTTGCGGGTGGCCAATCCGGAATTCCTGCCGTTCGACTGGGCGGCGACTTGCGATGAATTTTTGGCGACAATCGCGGGCTATCAGGCGGCATCTAAAGGGCTGGCCGATCTGTCGGATTGTGCAGCCGCGACCGAGGCGTTGAAGGCGAGCCTGGCTGGATTGACGACCGCCGCGCCTGCCGCGCGCAACGCGGTGGTGCAGGAATTGTCGCGCATTCTGGTGCCAATCAACTACACCCGCGAAGCCCGCTTCCGCCACGATCCGGCTTATACCGTGCCGCCGTTGCCGACGCTTGCAGTTGCTGCCGATCTGCCGGATTTCACCGACGATCACATGCGCCGGGTGGCACAAGTGGAATTGATGCGCGGCAAGAACCGCTTCCTTGCCGCAATCGATGCGGCAAGGCGGCTTGTGGTGTCGGCTTGTTAGGCCCGACGGGCGAATAATCTGGCCAGGACTGGGTAGATCAGGCCGAGACCCAGTCCAAATCCAACCCCGTTGATCAGGATGCTGCGGACCCAGTTGTTCAGCATCCAGCCGCCGCCCACCGGCGTGCCTTTGATCGTGGAAACGACGAAAAACCCGACCAGCGTGGCAACCAAGCCCATGATCAGGCCGCAGACCCAGAACGGCAGGGTAAAGCGTGGCGCCAACATGCCGAACACCACGCCATACATCCCGCCCCAAAAGCAGAGATTGACGATCGCCGGGATGCCCCAGGGCGGAATGGCGCGCATCGGATAAGGCAGCGCTGTCTGATAATTGGGTATATCGAGCACGTGCAGCAGCGCGACGACGCCTTGGTGGAAGATCAGCACCGATAACACGGCCGCGAGAAAACCAACGAACGCCCGCACCGGCAAAGAAAGAGTCATCACAGCCCCCATTTTCATTTACGAGAATACTGCCCTGTTTTATGTCGAACTGTAAGGGGGGGCTTGCCTGCCCTTGAGAGTTCACTGCAACCGCGGTGGGTGATAGGCTGGACAGCGTTGTTGATGCGGGGAGCTTGGTGTGGCTGAGGTTTCGCAGGAAGATATCGAACGCCTCGCGGCACGAGTGGCCATGCTGGTTTCGGAAGATGGCGAAGCGGCCAATGCCGGCCGTGCGGTCGGCCAACTTGCCCGCAGGCTCGGGCTGTCCGGCGGCGATCTGAAGCAATTATTCCTCAACGGCACGCTGGGCCCGACCCGCAAGCCACGTCCGGCCGAACCGGCGGGGGCGACGCAGGAAATTGCCACCCTCAGGCGAAATCTCCGCCGGCTCGAAACGATTATTGAGAATTTGCAGGACGAGCGGGATCAACTGGTCAACGAGGCCGGGCAATTCCGGGTGGCGATGTATCAGGCCCGGGCGCGGCGGCGGCAGAACATGGTGATTGCGGGCGTGGGGGCGGTGGTTTTGCTGGTGGTTGTAACGGTTGTCGGATTTGCCGACTTTGGCGGCGGACGCCGGCCGCCGGCGATTGTCGAGGCCGCTGCGCCATGGAAACCCGCGACAGGAACCTCGGCCACCGTGCGCAGCGCCCGCGGAACGCTTTACAGCCAGGCCGACCCGACATCATCGCCGGTCATTTATCTGCCCGCCGGCACCAAAGTCCAGGTGCGTCGGGTGCTATGGAACATGATGACCCAATGGGCGGAGGTCGAAACGCTCGGCAAATCTGGCTTCGTGCCGATGACGGAGATCGACCTGTTCTGATCGGACGTCGCGCGGTCAGGCAAACAGGACTTGCCACCAAAAAAGCGACGGTGTTAACCGTATATTCAAAATAAGAGACGATACCGTTTTCACAGGACAGCGGTCTATGCGCGAGACTGATCATAATTTGTGATCTGGCCGCCATGAAGACCCTGCCAATAGCGGCCTTACCGCCGGGCCTTGTGAAGGGATCGCCATGACCGCTTTGAATACCGCCCAAGCCACGGACAAGAATTTCCCGCTACGGCGCAGGTTTGCCAGTGCGGGGGAGCAACCGGACCTGCCTGTCGAGGGCGCCGAAACCACGCCGGATGCACC
>JACMOQ010000061.1 GCA_014377905.1 Acetobacteraceae bacterium
AATCATCGCCGGGCCAGGAAAACGTTCACCGATGCCGGCAGTTCAAACGCGATGTCCGGCGATGTGGGCATAGGGTGGATGATCGGGACCACGGCAACGCAGGTATCCCCGCGCAAGTCGTGTGGCGCATAGTTGACGGAAACGGTGTCGCCTGATCGGGTGATTTTGAAGAGTGTTTTTGGGCGATCGCCGCCCGTCGGTTGACCGCCCGCGACATTCTTCAGGTAATCAGGAAGCTGCCGACGAGTTCACGGAAGATTGAGGGATTGCGTCGCTTGGGATCGTAATGACTTTTTCCCAATGGCCAGGGTGCTGAAATGGCAGAACCGATCTGCAAGCGGCTCTCATGACTAAGTAAATGCCCAGTTAACCAAAAACGTCAAAAATAATTACCGGCAACGATTGGCATGCGCCGCGCATGACCCTAATCCCTGCATCTGCAACTTCAGCAAGGTCCTGACCCGGCTGCAATCCTGACAGTGATGAAAACCGTGCAGGCAGCTCCGGTGTCATCGGCATTTGGATAAAAACCAAACGTGCCTATGCCCGCGGTTCGCGAAGCTGTGTCCTGGGGCCGGATATAATAAGCATACTTCACGGTTGGACCATAAGAATAGGTAGCAATCCGCCCCGACGTACCCGATTGTCCGAAGGTTCCCACCGTTGATGTCGGGTCACGAGGATCTGTAGGACCTTTCTTATAATCGACAACGTTGGCCCCATTCAAAAATTCTTGATTTTGATATGGGGCCCCGATGGGATAACAGGCAATTTTACCAGCCATAAAAGTGCCAACAGTGGTTGATGTCGCGAGCGCGACATTACCTGGATTATTGCAGGCCAGTCCTGTGGCCGCTGTGCCCACCGTCAAAAAAGCAGCAGCAAGTAGGGTTTTCATCGCAACGATTCTCCAAATTCTGCGAGGTCGCCCATCAGGGGCCGCCCGCTATATCACAAGTTGGGTCAAGCCCGACGAAACCGACGAATAACGCCTAAACCAGCGATCCCAATGCCAAGAAGCGCGAGCGACGCAGGCTCCGGCGCGCCCGTGTCACCAGCGGTCTGTGAACCGAGCGTGATATCGGCAAACAGAATATAGTCCGCGCCACCGGCGAAGTTTACTGATCGAGCCGTACCCAAAAACGTTACACCGACCGGCGAAAAGGGACAATACCCTGCCACCTGCGTTTCCACAGTGCAGGCATCAAGAGCAGGTCCAGTCAGCAGGTTGCCATCTTGGGTTAAATCGAGCGTAATCGATGCGAGCAAAGTGCCTGTGGCGTCCAATCCGCTCCATACCTCCACGGCACCGCCTTGTTGCGGGGCAGAATAGAAGAACGAAAATCCAGTTATAAATCCGGCTGCGACGTTCATCACATCCCCCTCACCGGACGCAAACGTCAGCGCGTTAGCCCCAAGGCCAGAGGGGATTGCCGTCGTTTCACAGCCGGTAGGAAGGCCAGAGCAGGCAGTGGCGTTAATTGAGAAGCTGATCCCATAGTTGGTTCCTCCGGTGGAACCACCCGCACCGTCGCCGGAGGGACCTCCGCCGCTGCCCCCATTATAATAATCTCGCACCGCCTCGGTATTAGCCCCGTCCAAGCCGGCGAAATTCAGAACGACAGTAGCATTCACCGACGTTGCAAGAAAACTCATGCCGAGCGCGACAACCATTGACGCAAACCTGCTTGCAAATGACATACTACGACACCCTATGCGACCCAAAAATTAAGTGAAGCAAACTGTGTGCCATTTGGTATAAATATTTATTCTCAATTCACTGCGGTAAGTTGGAAGCAATCAGGTTTTCGATTTGTAAAGTTTTCTGACACCTCCCTAATCTGCTTCCCCCCTAACCCTCCACAAACCTCAAAGCCGCCCCGTTGATGCAATGCCGCAGCCCAGTCGGTGCCGGCCCGTCTTCAAAGACATGCCCCAAATGCCCCTCGCAGCGCGCGCAATGCACCTCGGTCCTGGTCATGAACCAACTCCGATCGGTCGTCGTCGCAACCGATCCCTCCACCGCCGCATAGAAGCTCGGCCAGCCGGTGCCGCTTTCGAATTTGGTGTCTGACGGATACAATTCCTGCCCACAGCCGGCACAGGCGAACATCCCTGGACGCTTCTCGGCGTTCAACGGCGATGTTCCGGCGCGTTCAGTGCCGTGCTTCCTCAGCACGTTGAACTGCTCCGGCGTCAGGCGTTCCCGCCACTCGGTATCGCTTTTCGGTAAGGTCGCGATTGGTTGCACGGCGTCGTCTGGCATGGCACCCCTCCATATATATGCGATAGAGATGTGGTCCATTGCGGGCCTGGTCAAGCCACGCCAACAGCGAATTGGACCCTGAATTGCTTCGCCTTCCCGGATTTCGCGCCTATTTGGCCGCGGCCGCCCTCGGGCGACTGGCGTTTTCGGCGGTCGCCGTGCTGCAGGGCATCGCGGTCTATCAATTGGCGCACGATCCTCTGGCGCTGGGCTGGATGGGGTTGGCCATGGCAGTTCCCGCGATCGGGCTGGTGCTGTTCGGCGGCCACGTCGCCGATCGCTATAACCGGCGCTGGATTGTGATCGCCGCCCGCACCGCAATGGCGCTGCTGACTCTGGGGATGGCCGCGATCGAGACCCTGGCGGTCGCCGACGGCCTTGCCTTGTTCTACACGATTTCCTTCTTCATCGGCGTGGTCGGTGCCTTCGCCAATCCTGCGAGCGCCGGCCTCGAAGCCCAGGTCGTCCCACCCGAATACGCGCTGCGTGGCGCATCTTTGCTCGCCTCCACCGGGCAGGTCGCCGGCCTGATTGGCGCGCCGCTCGGCGGGTTGGTCTACGATATTGTCGGTCCCGGCATCGCGTTCCCGATATTGTCGGGAATCTTTACACTCTCAGCGGCCTGCCTCGTCCTCGGCGTTCCCGCCCGGCCGACAAGCGTGGTTGCCGGGCCACGTCCGCGCATGCTGGTCAACATCGCCGAGGGCATCCGCGCCGTCTTCGCCGATCAGCGGCTGGTCGGATCGATGGCGCTCGACCTGTTCGCGATTTTCTTCGGCGGGGTGATCGGGCTGTTGCCGCTGTTTGCAACCGATATCCTCCATGTCGGCTCAGCCGGCGCTGGCGCGTTGCGGGCGGCGGCCTCGGCGGGATCGGTGGTCGCCATGGCGATCGCCTGGCGCTACCCGCCGCGTCGGCACGCAGGCCTGGCGCTGCATCTGGCGATCGCCGGCTTTGGTGTCGGCATCATCGTGTTCGGGCTGTCGACCAGTTTTTTGCTGTCGCTCGCCGCGATCTTCTTCACCGGGGCGTGCGATGGCGTGTCCGTGGTGGTGCGCCAGGCCATCGTCCGCCTGCTGGCGCCTGACCACATGCGCGGCCGGATCGCCGCGGTTCGCATGGTGTTCGTCAATTCATCGAACGAGTTGGGCGATTTCGAAAGCGGGGTCGCCGCCGCTCTGATCGGCGCTGGCCCGGCAGTGTGCATGGGTGGCGCCATCACTATCGCCACCGCCGCCATCACCGCCTGGCGCGCGCCGAAGCTGCTGCGGCTCGACATCGGGCGGATCGTCGCGCCATTGTAGAGCATCATTCAAACAGACCTTTAGTGCAGCAAGGAGCGACTGAATGGACCAAACCGGCCGCGCGGCGATTGCGGCGGACACGTTGATGATTGCGCTGGGCGGCGTCGATGCGTTTGCGCCGCCGGTCGCGTTTTCGCTCGCCTGTGTCCGGACCGCGTTTGCCGAGCTTGGTGTTCGGCAAGTCCTGCTGGCCTTCGCGGATCGGTCTAGCCCGAGCGTAACAGCGCTCGAAATGGCGTTGCGCGCGCGCGCCATTCCGGTGTCCTGCCATCTCGTGGAAGCTGGCGCGTGGCCCGAGGCCGTGCATCTGGTCGCAGCGGGGCATGCCCCGCAATCGCCGCATTTGGCCAGCCTGTTCAGCTTCTGCGACCGCGATTTGCTGCACAATTGCGGACTCGCCGGCGCGACGCAGCTGTTCCTTGGAACCGACACCGCCGCATCCTATCCGCCCGCATCGGACTGGACCGCAGTACAAGCGGAACGCGATGCCTGTCTGGCCTATGCCGAGGCCAGCATCACCATTGCGGCCATCGCGCTGCCACCGGCCACCCCGGATTTCGGCCGCGACTTGGCAATTCTGGCAGCACCCAACGGGCATGCCATATTGGCGGAGGAGCTTGCGCGACGCTTTGCCGCCGACCCGCATATCGC
>JACMOQ010000490.1 GCA_014377905.1 Acetobacteraceae bacterium
GGATGCCAGGGCTGCTTGTGGTTCGGTTGCAAATCGCTGCGCGCCCATGGTAGAGGCCCGCCACCGTTGGGGGATAGTTTAGCGGTAAAACTCTCGGCTCTGACCCGTGCATCCTTGGTTCGAATCCAGGTCCCCCAGCCAACGGTCGTGCGATAGAGCGGTCGTTAACGTGAGCCGTAGATCAACACGATCATGCAATATTTGACGGCGATGCAGGTGGCGCCCGCTGCACGTTCCCGCACGGCGGCAATTATCGCGATTCAAATGCACGTTCCCGGGATCAGTGCCGGCAGCTTGGCGCCCTGAATCAAGCTTTTTTGTTCTTTTTGTTCACAAAAAGAACACCTTACCTTTTACTCTTCGCTCCCAACCTCCGCGCCAGCATCGCGCAAATAAGGCTCCACCAACCCTTTGATTTTCAGGGTCATCGGGTTCCCGCGCCGATCCAGCGCCCGCCCGACTGCAACCCGCACCCAGCCCTCGCTGACGCAGTATTCCTCGACGTTGGTTTTTTCGACCCCGTTAAAGCGGATGCCAATGCCACGCTCCAACAATGCGGCATTGTGGAACGTGCTTTTCGGGTCGATCGCGAGGCGATCGGGGAGGGTGTCGGTCATCGGCGTTGCATAGAACCGATCAGGCGCGGCTGACAAGCACCGGCAGCGCCTTCAGCGCCCGAAACGCCAGATTGGGGAAATGCACCAATGGCGCGCCGGTCAGCGCGATGCGCGGAAACCGCCGCAGCAGAGTGGTGATCGCAATCTGCCCCTCGATGCGGGCAAGATGCGCGCCGAGGCACAAATGCCGGTCAAACCCGAAGGCGAAATTATCGTTCAGCGTGCGGGTGATGTCGAAGCGGTCAGGATCGGGGAAATGGTCCGGATCGCGATTGGCCGAGCCCAACATCAGCGTCAGCCGTGTGCCGGCGGCAATGGTTTTCCCGCCGAGTTCGAAATCGGCCGAGGCGACGCGCGCCAGCATTTGCACCGGCGGATCGTAGCGCAAAAATTCTTCCACCGCAGACGCAGCGAGGGACGGATCGGCGCGCAATTTTTCCATCTGGTCCGGATTGCGCAGCAGCGCCAGCAAGCCATTGCCGATCAGATTGGTGGTGGTTTCATGGCCGGCGGCGAGCAACAGGGTCGATGTTGCCAGAACCTCATCCTCGTTCAGCCTTCCATCCTCGGCCATCTGCACGCTGACCAGGGCGGAAATGAAATCATCCTGCGGCGCCTCACGCTTCTGGTTGATCAGCGTATGGGCAATTCCGCGCAACTCGCGGCCGCTGGCGACCGCGCGGCGGGCGAGCTCCAACGGATCGGGGGAGGTGCGCAGGCTGCCAAGCATTTCAATCGCGTCCGCGGTGCACCGCTTGAGCTGCTCGCGCTGTTCAGCCGGCCAGCCGAGCAATTCCATAATGACAGTCGCTGGCAACGGGAACGCGAAATCGCGGATGATGTCGATCTCGTCCTGGCCATCGAGGCTGTCGAGCAATCCATCGGCAATCGCCTGAATGCGCGGGCGTAATGCTTCCATCCGGGCGAGGGTGAAGGCCGACATCGCCTGGCCGCGCAAGCGCGAATGGCGCGGCGGATCGACGTTCAGCATGCTGTCATCGCGGCGCGCATTGTTTTCATGCACCAGGGCCTGCACGTCTTCCGATAGCCCGTCCATCCGACCGTCGCGCAGCATGCCCTTCGACAGATGCGGACAGCGCTGCAAGGCGCGCACTTCAGCATGGCGGAACAGCATCGGGCCACCGAGATGGGGATGGGGCACCAGGCTGCCCGCTTCCCGCAAGGCCGCGAGGGTGGGGTAGGGGTCGCTGAAATAGCCCGGGCTGAACAACTTCGGCGGTGCGGCGGCGATGTCCATCGGGCAATTTCCTCGGGCGTTTGCGTGCTGCGGACACAAACCCAGGGCCGTCTGCAAGTCAATTGACAATTTTGCGCGCACGACAAAAGCTCATGCCATCGTTTCAACAATGGATATGATCATGCAGGATTTTAACGGCAAGACCGCCTTTATAACCGGCGGCGCCAGCGGCATCGGTCTGGGGCTGGCCGAAGCCTTTCTGGCCGTCGGCATGAATGTCGTGCTGGCCGATATCGAGGCCGCCGCCCTGGCCGCGGCGCAACACACGCTTGAACGCTTCGACAACCGCGTTACCACCGTAGTCTGCGACACCGCCCGCCGCAAAGCGGTCATCGACGCCCGAGACCGCGCGATCGCCACTTACGGACGGGTGCATGTGCTGTGCAACAATGCCGGCGTCGGCGGCGGCGGGATGGTCGATCAAGTCGCGCCGGCAGCGTGGAACTGGGTGCTTGGGGTAAACCTGATGGGGGTGATCCAAGGCCTGACCGAATTCATTCCGCACATGAAAGCCCATGGCGAGCCCTGTCACATCGTCAACACTGCCTCCATGGCTGGGATGAACGGTGTGGCCGGGATGGGGCCTTATTGCGCCAGTAAGTTCGCGGTGGTGAGCCTGTCGGAAACCCTCGCTGGCGAACTCGCCGCCACCAATATTGGCGTCAGCGTGCTGTGCCCCGGCTGGGTCGCGACCCGTATTGGTGAAAGCCGCCGCAACGCGCCAGGCGACCTGCCGCCACCACCGCTGCCCGGGCCGATGATGGCCGCCCGTGCCGCCGAAGTCGGAAAATTGATTGCAGACGGCATGTCTGCCGCCGAAGTTGCCGCCCGGGTCATGCAGGCAATCCGCGACGACGATCTTTACATCTTCACTCACCTCGATATGCGCCCGTCCGTCGATACCCGGTTCGCGCGCATCGGTGCCGCCTTCGACAAAGCCGCCGCCTTCAAAATGCCAGCATAGTAAAGCAGGGAATGAAATTCGGGATTTTCAACGAACACCAATTACTGCGCCCGTGAACCAAGGGCCGCGGACATAAAATGTTCCAGGATGCGCTTAATCAGGTCGAACTCGCCGACAAACTCGGCATCGACCACGGCTGGGAAGCAACGGTTAAGGTTATTATGGCAGCGGAGTAAGGTTAGAATCTTCTTTGTTTAAAAACAAAAAAACAAAAAAATTTTACTACTTTGTTGCGGTTGGCTCGGAACCTCACCGTAGTCCTACGCCAACGTTAACAGAGTGTTAAAAAGTTTTTTTGGTTCTTTTTGTTCACAAAAAGAACTGCTTCACCTAACCCTACACTTAGCAAATTCCGGCAAAGCCCGCGCCCAGGCCTTCAACCCATCATCAAAGCTTGAAAGCCGAAAAAACTCATTCGGCGCATGGATTTGCTCATCGGCAATCGCGTAGCTCAGCATCACGGTCTCCAGGCCAAGAATGGACTTAATCATGGCCGAAATTGGCAGGGTCCCTCCCACTCCAACGCGTAACGGTTTTTCGCCGTGCACGCTCTCCATCACCGTTTCGATCGCCGCAAGGAACGGATCATCTTCGGGCACCGCATAGGCCGCGATCCCGTCATTGGCCTGATGGATGCTGAGCGCGGCCCAAGCCGGCGTGTGGGCGCGCAAATGGGCGGCAACCGCTTGCGCCACCGCCAACGGGTCCTGCCCAGGCCCGAGGCGACAGGTCAGCTTGGCGAAGGCTTCGGCTGGGATGACAGTCTTGCCGCCGGCGCCCTGATAGCCACCGCCCATGCCGTTTACTTCGAGTGTCGGGCGCAGCCAGAGTTGTTCCAGCAGCCGATACCCAGGTTCCCCGGCACCAGGTTGGCCGCCGATATCGGCGAAGAATTTTGCTTCATCAAAGCCCAGCGCATCCATCGATGCGAAATCGGCATTGCCTGGTCGTTGCAACCCGGCGAAGAAGTGCTTGACCGCGATGCGACCGGTTTCGTCGTGCAATGTCGCGATCAGCCGCGCCAGCGCCGTCGCCGCATTACCGACCGGGCCGCCGTAACGGCCAGAATGCAAATCCCCGGTCGCGGTGCGGATTTTGATTTCCATGCTGAGATTGCCGCGCGAATTGGTGTTCACGCTCGCCCGCCCCGGCCGCCAGCGCCCGCCATCGGCGGATACCAGAACATCGGCCTGCAGCAGGTCGCGATAGGTGTCGAGGATTTTTGGCAGGGTGCGGCTGCCGCATTCCTCCTCACCCTCCAGCAGGATTTTCACGTTGAGCGGGAGGGTTTTTTCCACCGCCAACCACGCCTCAATCGCCGATAACGCAATCCAAAGCGGCGATTTATCGTCCGACGCCCCGCGGGCAAAATAGCGGTCCCCGCGCAACGTCGGCTCGAATGGCGGGGTGTCCCAAAGCTCCAGCGGATCGGGCGGCTGTACGTCGTAATGACCGTACACCAGGATGGTCGGCGCGCCCGGCGCCCCGGTCCATTGCGCAAACACTGCCTTATGCCCGCCGCCATCGAGCAACTGCGCGTCTGCCAACCCGATCCGGCCGAGCCGCGCCAGCAGCAGCGCCGCCGCCTCGGCCATGCCCCCCGAATAGGCCGGGTCGGTGGAAACCGATGGGCAGCGGATCAGCGCAAACAGCTCCGCCAGCAGGCGGGGGGTTTGGAGTTCAAGCCAGGCTTCGATTTCGGTTGTCATGGGTCGCTCACGTAGGAAGGGAAGGAAGAAAGCAGATTCTTTGTTTGAAAACAAAGAAGCAAAAAAACTTTATCCGTTGGTGTGTCCGGGCTGCTGACCCCGATCAACGAATGGCACCCGCAAGCTGTTGAGGCTGTGGCGGCGAGTTTTGCAACGGCTAAACGTCGCGGGGCGCAGGCGGACAAAATCTGCGCCTATGCAACGCAGGGTGGCTTCGGGCTGCTTCGGAGTTTCGGCAAGGCCGTTAGGGCGACACTGCTAACCGGCGCTGTCGGCGCGTTTTTGAGGAGCGCGATTGATCAATTGGTGAAAAATTAAAGCGATCGGGGCGGGCTTGGCCGGGCTGACCAAGCTTACAACGCTGGATATCCGGGGCACACAGGTTGCCGATGTAGCGGTGCTCAACCATATCGAGCATTCCGTCATCACGCGCGACAGGTCGACCAAAACCCGCCGGACCGCGCCTAAGTGCCGCTAATTTCCTTGCCACCACACTGCACATACATTATACGTGCATGATCCTGTAAAATAGGGCAAGCAGATGTCCCGCACCACTACCCATCCCAAGGAAGCCACCTTCAATCTCCGCATCGATCCGGTGCTAAAGGCTGAATTCACCGCGGCGACCGAGGCCGAGGATAAGCCGGCCGCGCAGGTGCTGCGCGAATTTATGCGCCGATATGTCGCTGAACGCGCGCGGGCTGCATTCCTGGTTGAAGCAGATCGACAGATGAGGGCGGTAAACGCACGCAGTTCGGACCCAACAACCGACGAATATGCTGTCGCCCAGGATGTCGAGGCCGCGTTCGGGGAAGTCTGGCGGGATGATGCGTGGAAGGCGTAAAGCGTGGCGATCTGGTGGTTGTTGCGCTGCGGGGTGAGTCCCGCAAACCAAGGCCGGCGCTCATCGTGCAATCGGACGCTTTTGCGTCGTTAGCGTTCGTTATGGTGATACCGTTGACCAGCGTCGTGGACCCCGAACAAGGACTACGTGTGGTCATTTCGCCGTCCTTGACCAATGGTTTGCGGATGGCATCGCACGTGATGGTTGACCGGACGGTCCTTGCCTTGCGGACGCATGTAGGGGACGTAATCGGGCAATTGGATACCGTAACGATGCGGTCGGTTGATCAGGCATTGGCACGCTTCCTCGGCCTCGCCGACTAATCATCCGCCATCGCCACCGGCAATAACGGCCCCGGCGGCAACCGCCCGCTCGTCGGGATTTGCGGCACCCAAGGCCGATTGCCGCGAAAGGCGCGGTCCGACAGCACTAACGGCGTCGCCTCACCGAACCAAACC
>JACMOQ010000491.1 GCA_014377905.1 Acetobacteraceae bacterium
CTCACCATCCCGGCCTTGCGGGCTTGACCTTCGGTCTGTCCTTGAAGCCGGCTGGCTTGCGGCCGGCGCTCAGCCTGCGTGAGTGGCCAACGCGTGCATGTTCTTCGACCGCATGCCGGTTTTGCAGAACGCCAGCACCGGGCCTTCGCAGCCTGACAGCGCGGCGGCAAATTCGACTACAGCGGCGGCGGGGAAGTTGCCTGGGACGACTGGGATATGGCGATAGCTTAGACCGAGCTTGTGAGCGGCGTTCTCGATCGCCGCACTGGTTGGCTGGTTGGCGGCCTCACCATCGGGGCGGTTATTGATGATCGTACGATAACCTTGCGCGGCTATCGCGGCCAGATCATCAGGCCATACATCGCCACTGATGGAAAACGAGGGCGTTAGGCGTTCAATCGGTTTCATGCGCCAAGGCTCCGCTCAATGGGGAGCACAAATTCGTAGATTGGAATATGAAAGTCAATCCATCGGCGTGATGGCGGACTGACCAGCGATTTACGCCAATAGCGACCCGGATAATTTGCCCGCGCCGCCGATCTACAGCGTGCCTTGAACCCAGGCTTGATCGGGGCGGGCTTTTGGGCTTATCGCGAGGGTCATCAAAACCCGAAGGTCGATTATGACGCCCGACGAATTCCGCCGCCACGGCCACGCGCTGATCGACTGGCTCGCTGACCATCACGCCCGGCGGGATGCTTTGCCGGTTCAGGCCACCAGCCTGCCTGGTGCCATCGCCGCCAAACTGCCATCCAGCGCCCCCGATGCGCCCGAGCCGTTCAGCGATGTGATCGCCGATCTCGACCGGCTGATTGTGCCCGGTTTGTCGATTTGGCAGAGCAAGAACTTCTTTGGCTATTTCCCCGCCAACGCCTTGCCGGCCGGGGTTCTCGGCGATCTGGTCAGCACCGGGCTGGGGGTGCTCGGCCTGTCCTGGCAGTCGGGGCCGGCGATCACCGAACTTGAACAGGTGGTGACCGACTGGGTGCGCCAGATGGTCGGGCTGGACGCGGGCTGGCGGGGGGTGATCCAGGACACCGCATCAAGCTCCACCCTGGTGGCGCTGATCTGCGCGCGTGAACGGGCAACCAACTACGCACTCGCGGGCGTCGGGCTGCAAGGTGGCGGCAAGCGATTGATCGTTTATGTCTCTGCCCAGAGCCATAGCTCGGTCGATAAGGCCGCGCTGATGGCCGGCTACGGGCGCGATAATCTGCGGCTGGTGCCGTGTGATGAACATTACGCAATGCGCGCCGATGCGTTGGCTGCGATGATCGCCGCCGATCAGGCCGCTGGCCATCAGCCTTGCGCGATTGTGGCGACGGTGGGCACGACAGCGACCACCGCGTTCGACCCGGTTGGCGCGATTGCTGCCATCGCCCGCCAACATGGCGCATGGCTGCATGTCGATGCTGCGATGGCGGGTTCGGCAATGATCCTGCCGGAATGTCGCTACATGTGGGACGGCATCGACGGCGCCGACAGCTTGGTGATCAACGCGCATAAATGGCTCGGCGTGCCGTTTGATTGCTCGCTCTATTTCGTCCGCGACCCCGAGCATCTGGTGCGGGTGATGTCGACCAACCCGTCTTATCTGCAATCCGCGGTCGATGGCGAAGTCGCCAATTTGCGCGACTGGGGCATCCCGCTGGGACGGCGCTTTCGGGCGTTGAAACTGTGGTTCGTGCTGCGTGAACAAGGGGTTGCAGCGTTGCAGGCCCGGCTGCGGCGCGACATCGCCAATGCCCGCGCTTTCGCCGCGACCGTTGCCGCCACGCCGAACTGGCGCGTGCTGGCACCGGTTGCGCTGCAAACCATCTGCCTGCGCCATGAACCGGCAGGGTTCGATGGACCAGCTCTCGACGCCCACACCCAAGCCTGGGCGGCGCGCATCAACGCCTCGGGCGCGGCCTATGTCACCCCCGCCACACTCGATGGGCGCTGGATGGTGCGGGTGTCGATCGGCGCATTGCCGACCGAGGCCAAAGACGTTGCGGCCCTGTGGGCGGTGATGCAAACCGCGGCCGAAGCCGAATACGATTTTAAGGTTGCCAGCCAAACGTGAACCGGTCTAAGCCAACTTCGTTCTTTCACCCGATTGAGGACCCAATGAAACCGCGATCTACCGTCACCCAGCCATCGGACTACGACAGTACACTTTGCGTGAGTGTTACGCCCGTTGCGCTGGATCATCGTTCGGGTTGCCGGATCGCCCTCTTCGCTGTGCGCGTCATGCGCTAGGGTTTAGGATGATGCGGCTTCCCGGGCTCGTTCCATACCGAGTATCAGGAGGCCGCAATGGCCCATTACAATGCTGACGGCACACAAGCCGCCGTTCTCGATTCTGCCCATATCGGCGACATCACCGGTGCGTTGGGCACCATTCGTTTTGGTGACGTAGCCCGCCGCAAAGGCTTTCAAGCCCGACTAAATACACTGCTGGCGATCGTTGGGCCGGGTCTGATCGTTATGGTTGGCGATAACGATGCCGGCGCCTTCGCCACTTACACCCAGGCCGGGCAGAATTACGGCACCGCGCTGCTTTGGACACTGCTGCTGTTGGTTCCAGTGTTGTATGTCAACCAGGAAATGGTGCTGCGCCTCGGGGCAGTGACCGGGGTTGGACATGCGCGGCTGATTCTGGAGCGCTTCGGGCGCTTCTGGGGTGCGTTTAGTGTCATCGATCTATTCATCCTGAACGGGCTAACCATCGTAACCGAATTCATCGGCATCAGCTTGGCGCTGGACTATCTCGGCCTGCCGAAAATTGCCGGCGTCGCGCTGGCCGCCGTGCTGACCATGGTCGCCGCCAGCACTGGCAGTCTTCGTCGGTTCGAGCGGTTTGCCTTGATACTGTGCCTCGGCAGCCTGCTGCTGGTGCCGGTGGTGGTGATCGCCCACGTTCCAGCCGGGCGGATCGCGCATGATCTGCTGGTGCCGAGCCTACCGGAGGGCAAACTATCCGACATCTTGCTGCTGATCATCGGCATTGTTGGTACTACGATCGCCCCGTGGCAGCTATTTTTCCAACAGAGCTACATCATCGACAAGCGTATTACCCCGCGCTTTATCGCCTATGCAAAGGTCGATCTGTGGCTCGGAATCGTCTTGGTGATGATCGGCGCCATCGCAATGATCGTGTTTTGTGCCGCAATTTTCGAGGGCACGACGGAATTCGGCAACTTCACCGATGCCGGCGGGATCGCGGCTGGGCTGGCAAAATACGCCGGACCCACGGCCGGCACCCTGTTCGCGATCGCCCTCATCGATGCCGCCATCATTGGTGCAGCGGCAGTGTCGTTGTCCACCGCGTATGCGGTAAGCGACGTTCTGGCGCTCAATCATTCGCTGCACCGCAAGACGCGGGAGGCACGTGGATTTTATCTGGTCTATGCCGGATTGATCGCGGTGGCGGCGGCGGTGGTAGTAGTGCCGGGGGCACCGCTTGGGCTTATCACATTAGGGGTTCAAACGCTGGCGGGCGTGCTGTTGCCAAGCGCGACGGTGTTCTTGCTGCTGCTCTGCAACGACCGCGCGGTGTTGGGGCCATGGGTAAACGGGCGCTGGCTTAATATGTTCACCGGCGCGGTGATCGCAGTTCTGATCACCTTGTCGATCATCCTGACCAGTGCGGTGCTTTATCCTGATATTACCGGCGCCCAGATCGCGGCGGTGCTAGGCGGTGGACTGGCGCTGGCGGTGGTCGGTTACGGACTGTCTTGGATACTAGGCCGCCACCGCGTGGCGGAGCCAAGCTTGCCGCGCGCGCTGCGCCTGACTTGGCGCATGCCGCCGCTGGTCACACTGGCCCCGCTGCCGATGGGCGCGGCCCGATGGGCCTGGATGCTGGTCCTGCGCTTGTATTTGGTGCTTGCAGCCAGCATGGTTGTGGTGCGGGTGGTCCAACTCGCCCTCGGCCAAGGTTGAGTCAGTTTCCGTGCGGGTGAACTGAAATGTTGCTGACAACCCTCGCGCTGGCCGGCCATGTGGTGCTGCTGCTGTGGGGCACGCGCACGGTGCAAAGCGGGGTCGAACGCGCGTTCGGTTCCGATTTGCGCCGCCTGCTTGGCCGGGCGTTGCGCAACCGGATGGTGGCGATGGGCGCTGGCGCGGGCGTGACCATGCTGCTGCAATCGAGCACGGCCACCGCGATGATGGCCGCGAGTTTTGCCGCGCGCGGCGCGTTGGAGCTGGTGCCGGCACTCGCCGTCATGCTGGGCGCTAATGTTGGCACCGCGCTGATCGTGCGGTTGCTGTCGTTTGACGTGTCGTGGCTGGCGCCATTGCTGCTGCTGACCGGCTACATTGCGTTTCGGCGCGCGCCCAAGGGCCGCATCCGCCATCTTGGCCGGGTCGGCGTAGGCCTCGGCCTAATGCTGCTGGCGCTGCATGAAATGACTGCGACCTTACAATCGTCATCGGCGGCATCGAGCCAGGACGGCTTGCTCGCCTTGGTCGCGGCCGACCCCATGCTGCGGCAATTCCTGCGCACTTTGACCGAGGACCCGATCGCCGACCTGCTGATCGCGGCCGTCATCACCTATATCGCCCATTCAAGCGTCGCGGTGGTGTTGTTGCTGGCGTCGCTGGCCGCCGGCGGCGCGCTCAGCCCGGTTGCCGCAATGGCCATGGTGTTGGGCGCCAATCTCGGTGGGGCGCTGCCGCCGGTGCTGGAAATCAACGCATCCAACCCCAGCAATCGGCGCGTCCCGGTTGGCAATCTGATGTTTCGGGCCTTGGGGTGCCTGCTGGTATTGCCCTTCCTGCGGCCGTTGGCGGCGCTGCTGTCGGCATGGCAACCAGACCCGTTGGCGGCGGTAACCTTGTTCCATCTCGGGTTCAATCTGGTGCTGGCGCTGGTCTGCGTCGGCTGGCTGGGCAATGCCAGCGCCTTGCTGACCAGAATGTTCCCCGCACCTGCCACGCCAACCGATACGGTCGGCCAACCTTTGTTTCTTGACGCCGCAGCACTCGAAACCCCCTATCTCGCGTTGTCCAACGCGGCGCGGGAAATGCTGCGCATGGGCGATCTGGTTGAGGCTTTGCTGGCGTTGGTGCCGCAGGCGCTTGCCCGACGCAACAAGCTGCTCGCCGATCAGGCCGGCCGGCTGGGCCGCGAGCTCGATCGCCTGCATGCGGCGGTGAAGCATTACCTGTCACGCCTCGACCGCGCCGAATTAACCGGACAGGACGCCCGCCGGCTCTCGAGCCTGCTGGAGTTTGCAGTTAATCTTGGCCAGGCTGGCGGCTTGCTCGACAAGCGCATCGGGCGGATCGCGGGACGGGAAACCGACGCCATTGCAGCCGTTGATCAGGACGCGGTGCGGCGCCTGCTGGCCGGGGTTACCGCTGATCTGCGGCTGGCAATGTCGACCATGCTGACCGAGGATGCGCGGTCGGCCGATGAATTGCGCGCCGCCAAGCGGGTGATTAACGATGCCGAACGTACCGCGGTGCGCGAGCATCTCGGGCGCTTGGGCAGGGAAGCGGAAGCGCAGCAGGCAAGCCGGCAATTCCTCGGCGTACTGCATGATCTCAAGCTCGTGAACTCGCATCTGGCGAGCATCGGCTATACCGTGCTGCCGCCCGAAGCGGCGTGATGCAACAGCGGCAGCACGAACAGGATATTGATCGCCGAAAGCGCGACCATCGCCAGCAAGGCGCCCGACGGCCCGCCAAGATCCAGCAGGACCGCCCCTAATGCCGGGGCGGCAGCCTGGAAAATCAGCGCCGGCATGGCAATCCGCCCCATCAACGTGGCGTACCCATCGCGGCCGAAAATCGCCAGCGGCACCGAGCCGCGGGCGATCGACCGCAACCCCGAGCCCGCGCCATAAAGAACAATTCCAACCCCTGCGATCGCCGGTGCGCCAAATAATAGCGCCAGGCCAACGCTCGGTAGGACTGATGCGATCAGCATCGTCCAGACCGGGTGATGGCTGCGCGCCAGCCACATTTCGATCAATCGCGCGCCAACCTGTGCTGGTCCGATCAGGCTGCCGAGGGCCACTGCGGTTACCACAGTCGCGCCACGCGCTTGCAACAGTGCGATCAGATGCACCGAAATCACCGTCATCACCACAGCCGATACGGTGGTGTTGATGGCAACCAGCCAGAACGCCAGACGCAGCCGGGGCGGCACAATTCCGGCAACTTTCGCGGCGGCATGGGGCAGGCTGGGGCGGGGGCGCTCGGCGGGCAGCCCGAACCAATAGAGCGGCAGCACCACCAGCAAATCGATCGCGGCATAGGTCAGGCACGCGCCGCGCCACCCCACCGTGGACACCATATACTGGCTCAGCGGCCAACACAGCGTGCTGGCGAACCCGCCCCACAGCGTTGTCATGGTGATCGCACTGCGCGCCTGATCGCCATAAAGCCGGCCCAGGGCGGCAAAAGCTGGATCATAAAGCCCGGCGCCCATCCCGACGCCGATCACCGTCCAGCCTAGCAGATAGACAATTTCATTGGACGCAATCGCCAGAAGTGCCATGCCGATCGACAGGATCACGGCACTTCCGGCCAACACCGGCCTGCCGCCGAATTGGTCGATCAGGCGGCCAACCTTGGGCGATACCAGCCCCGAGATCAGGAACCCGAACGACAGCCCGCCAGCAATGATCGTGTAACTCCATCCGGTATCGACCTCAATCGGTCGGGCCAGCACCGCGATCAGGTAGAACGAACTGCCCCAGACGAGGATCTGACCAAGCCCGAGCGCGCTGACCACCAACCATCGCGGGTGGCGCACGCCCGGACCGCCGGTTAGAGGGCGGCGAGAATGGCTTCGGCGCTGCTGACCTTGAAGTCACCGGGGGCTTCGATGTTCAGCGTTGTAACCTTGCCGTCATCGACAACCATGGCGAAACGCTGGGCGCGCACGCCCATGCCGCGCGCTACCAGATCGAGTTCGAGGCCCATTGCCTTGGTAAGCGCGGCCGAGCCATCGGCGACCATGATAATGTCGTCGTTCACGCCACCGGCCTTACCCCAGGCGCCCATCACAAACACATCATTGACCGCCATGCACACGATGCTGTCCACGCCTTTGGCCTTCAGGGCCGCGGCATTTTCGACATAACCGGGCAAATGCTTGGCCGAGCAGGTCGGGGTGAACGCGCCCGGCACCGCAAACAGCGCGACTTTCTTGCCCTTGAACAATTCGTCGGTGGTGACTTCCTTCGGGCCTTCGGCCGTGCTGCGCATCAGTTTCATCGCGGGAATGCTGTCGCCGACTTTAATCTGGCTCATCTGGGGCTGCCTTCATTGCATATTGGCGGGCGGCCGACCCGCCTCGCTCGGACCGGACTCCTAGCCCGTCCCGATGCCGGAGTCACGAGAGGCTTGCTTTGCGCGCGATCCGCGCCAAAATAGAAACTATGGTTGATCAATCCACCCGACTTGCGCCTGGAGCGCGGTCCCCCGAGCCACGCGACCCGACCGAGACATCCTTGTCCGGCCAGGTGCTGATCGCGATGCCGAACATGACGGAATCGAAATTCACCCGCAGCGTGATTTATATGTGCGCCCACACCGACGAAGGCGCGATGGGCATTGTGGTGAACCGCCCGCTGAATGCTCCGCGTTTTGCCGATCTGCTGAAACAACTCGACGTCGCCCCCGCCCCACCGGCCCGCGACATCCGCCTGTGCGACGGCGGCCCAGTCGATAAGGGCCGCGGTTTTGTGCTGCACACCAATGACTGGACTGGTGAGGGCAGCCTGCGGGTCGACGACAAATTTGCGCTTACCGCCAGCCTCGATGTGCTGAAGGCGATTGCGGAAGGCGGCGGCCCGAGCCAATGCGTGCTCGCGCTCGGCTATGCCGGCTGGGGGCCAGGGCAGCTTGACGCGGAAATCCAGAAGAACACCTGGCTGTCCGCCCCGCCCGACGAGACGCTGCTGTTCGATCCCAGCAACGAGGGCAAATGGCAGCGCGCCATGGGCAAGCTCGGGGTCGATCCGCGGCTGCTGTCGGGGGTTGCCGGGCACGCCTGAGCGGTGGCGCTGAACCGCGCGCAGCGGACTAGGCTGGCGCAAGGCTGGGCGTTGCATCAGCAGGGCAAGCTGGTCGAGGCCGAGAAATCTTATGAAGCCGTCCGCAGGCAAGCCCCGCGCGACCCCGAAGTGCTGCATCTGCTTGGCACGGTGGCGCTGCGCACCGACCGTGCGGCGCTGGCGGTGGAGTTGATCGAGGCGGCATTGCGCCAGGACCCGAAGCTCGCCAACGCCCATAATAATCTCGGTAATGCATTCCTGGAAATGAAGCGCGCCGAAGATGCCATCGCCTGTTACGAAATCGGGCTGAAACTGCTGCCCGGCGATGCGGAGTTGCACAATAATCGCGGCAATGCCCGGATGCGCCTGGACGAATTCGTCGCGGCATTGGCCGATTATGATTTCGCCATCGCGCGGAAACCAATTTACCCCGAGGCATGGTCAAATCGCGGCCTGGTGCTGGAATTGCTGAAACGGCCCGACGACGCGCTGGAGTCCTACGCTCGGGCTTTGTCACTGCGCCCACAATTTGCCGACGCCCACGCCCGGCGCGGCACATTGCTGGTATCGCTGGCGCGGCAGGCCGAGGCGATTTCCAGCCTGCGGCGTGCCATCGCGCTCAAGCCCGAGATGATCGATGCTTATATCCAGCTTGGCATTGCCTATAGCCAGACAGACCGGCCCGACGAAGCGCAGGAAAGCTTTGCCGCGGCACTGGCGCTTGATCCGGACTCGATCGAGGCCCAGATCGCGCAATCGATGACCTGGCTGCGTGTATCGAAGCTCGAGGAAGCCCACGCGGGCTTTGACAGGATTGTCACGCTGCGGCCCAACAGTGCGATGGCGCATGATGCGCACGGCGTCGTGCTTAA
>JACMOQ010000492.1 GCA_014377905.1 Acetobacteraceae bacterium
CCGGGTGGCAGCCCCGGTATTCCGCCCGGCCCATGTCGATAGTTTCCTCCCCGCGATGATCGCGGCGGCGCGCGCCACCGCCGCACATTGGCAATCCCTGCCCGATGGCGAGGAGATCGAGGTCGGACATCACATGATGCATGTGACGTTCGATATCATCCTCGAAACTATGCTGTCCGGCAAAGGCAATATCGATACCGACCGGGTCGAGCAGTCGGTTGCCGATTTCCTCAAATCCGCCGGCTGGGCCGCGGTGCTCGCCGCCCTCAAGGCGCCGAAATGGACCCCCTTTCCCGGCAAGGCCCGCGCCGGCCGCGGGCGGCAATATCTGCGGGACATCGTTACCGAACGTGCCACAATCCGCCGCCGCACCGGCGAACGCCATGACGATCTGCTCAGCCTGCTGCTCGATGCCAAGGACCCCGAAACCGGCGCCGGCTTCTCCGACACCAACATCGTCGATAACATCCTGACCTTCATCGGCGCCGGCCACGAAACCACCGCGCTCGCGCTCACCTGGACCTTCTATCTGCTCGCCAAACACCCCGACATTGAAGCCCGCGTGCTGGCCGAAATTGCCGAGGTCACCGGCGGCGCCCCACTGGAGGCCGAGCATGTTGCAGCCCTTACCTACACCGGCCAGGTCATCAAGGAATCGATGCGGGTCTATTCCCCGGTCAGCCAGATCGGGCGCGAAGTGATGCAGGGTTTCATGCTCGGGCCGCATCAGATCAACCAGGGCGACCGCATTCTGGTGCCGATCCATGCCGTGCATCACCACAAACTGCTGTGGGACGCGCCGGACCACTTCGACCCCGATCGTTTCGCGCCAGATGCGGTGAAATCCCGCCACCGCTTTTCCTGGCTCCCGTTCGGCGCCGGGCCGCGCATCTGCATCGGCATGCAGTTCGCGCTTCTGGAAGCGGCGGCAATCCTCGCAACCTTGCTGCCCGCAACCCGCCTCCATGCCCGCCCCGGCTATGTGCCAGTGCCGATTTCGCGGGTCACCACCCGGCCCGAGGGCGGGATGCATATGACGGTGGAGAAACGGACGTAAGCGCGTTCTTAATTTGCCTAAAAAGAAGACTCTGTCCTCGTAAGAACCCGAAATAGGCCAGTATGCCGTAGGGTGGAATGCGGCTTCGTATTCCACCATCTTCGTAGTGGCAACACGGCGGAATGCCAAAGCGTATTCCGCCCTACGCCCCCCGGCGCGATCAATTATATTTCGATATCGTAACAAATAAGGCGCAATTTCCCCCGCTTGCTTAAACATAAATCAAACACCCACCCGGCCCGAGCACCAGCCCGGCCGGCGCCGGCATCGGCCTAGTATCCGGCGTGGTCCAAACCCGCCTGGGCTTGCCAACCTTGGTAGCCACCACCCCAACCCCAAGCATCCGGCAGAGCGGCCGCAAAATGCGCCGCGCCTGCGGAACCTCAGCGAGGAACCGGGCAAATTCATCCTCGCCCATCATATGCTCAAGCTGCGATCCATAAGAAGCGGCCGCGCGCACATAGGCAATCAGCCAGGCCGGGGCCGTGGGATAGGCCGGCCGTTCAGCCGACGGCGAAACCGCGGCAACGCCGGACGCGCGTGGCTTGCGTGGCGTGGGCAGGGTCCCCGCCCGCCACTTTGCCATCAATCGCTCCAGCCGCGCGCCCATGCGCGAAATCCGCCCCCAGACCATCACCAGCAGCGCCGTGATGGTCGGGTCACGCGCCGCCACAACCGCAATCGCGGCGCGCAGGTCAGTGAGGATTACGGAAAAATTGAACATGATAGTCACTTAAATTAACTTACGGCAAATGTCAAGAAATTCCTGTCCAGGCCGTTGGGCAAGCGCCCGGTCCAAAGCATAGATATGCAGTTGGAACATGGCCGCGAAAAACCGGCGCATCGCGTGGATCAGCAGCGGCAGCGCCCGATACCGTCCATCGCCGTCCGAGCGGGCCACCAGCCCGAGCGCGGACGCCTCCTGCGGGATGGTTCGGACATGCGCACGCGACACGACATTCCGCAGCATTGCAAGCGTTCTGGTTGATTACAAACGACCTCAGAGATTTGTCTCAACATAGCCGCCAGTTGATTCGGCACGCACGTCCAGTCCCAGCATCATTTTGGCAGTAGCCAGGAGGCCCAATTCGCTTGTCGACCAGATGGACGCGCCACTCAACTTCATGCGCATCATTAACAGGTTCGGATCGTCCTTGCCGCCGGGAAACCAGGCCGCCACCATGTTGGACCATTGGCTGTCCAGCCGGGAGCGGTCGGTTTCCTGATTGAGAGTTCCATGAAAACGAGCGAAAACCTCATGACCTTTACTGGAAAATGTCGCTGTAGCGGGACCCATGACAGCGAAACGGTTGGTGCGCGAGGTAAAGAACCAAATTTCGTGACTGGCGGTGCGATCGAGTTGCGCCGTCATCGGCGCCGCACTGTCTGTGTCGGCGTCGAGCTGAAGCATGACAAATGGAGAATCTTCCATTGCATGCCAAAATTGCTTACGCAGTTCAACCGGATTTCCCTGGAAATTATTCATGACTTGTCCTTCTTCTTGGTGGCGGCCTCGTGTTCGGTTCAGACTATGACTGCGGCCCGGGGTGATAGACGCTCGCTGCCCCGGCCAATTGATGAGACCGCCAGGTCAGCTGCCGGCGCGTGTCCGGAAAGTCGGTTCTCCGGAAGCGTACAACCTTCGTGCCCCTGATGAGCATGGAGATGGCCCTTAGCGCCGAACCGGCGGGCCGCTTGCACGCTCCGCCGGGCAAATATTTCATTTCGATTTCGCTCAAAAAAATGAGGCTCAGGTGTTTTTGTGACTCTGCGCGCCAGCTTTGTGGCGCTGCTTGTGCGTGCCGCGGAGGCCTCCGCAGTGGGAACCCTTCTCGTTGTTGATGAACAGCCATGGACCCTGCATTTATGCTGTTAGCGAGAGCGCACCGGCTTGAGATCGGTGGGCTCATCACGCTGCCCCGCGCAGCGCCCCAGAATGTGTGACGGCGCGTCTCCGAAATGTCATTCTGGCCCGCGTGCCGCGGGTTTGGCACAGCCCAGCAGCAGGCACGGGGAGTGGACGGACGTGCGTCTCCCGTCGGTTGGCAACCGCAGGGACTGCTGGGTTGAAGCAGCGCCGCACGGCCGGTTAGTCCGGCCGTGCGGACATTCGTCAAGCCTTGTGGGCGGCCGGCGCCGGAGACTTAGTATGAGCGGCGACTGTGCCCGCATGCGCCGCTGTCGAGTGAGACATCGCCTTGCCGGCATGGTCGTGAGTGCCTGCCGCATCGTGCTTGCCGGCCATCTCGGCCGCCTTACGGTGCGACTCGGCGGCCGCGCCGTGCAGTTCGGCGGCTTTGGTATGGAGAGCTTGGGCCATTGTGCGTCCAGTTCTTGTTGCCGCGAGGATCCGCGGAAGAGCCGCTAACTCTGGGTGGAGCGGGCGGCAACCAAACCCGTACCCGCCTGTCACGCCGCGGCCCAGGGGCGGATTATACCTAGACCTGAAATTCGCGGGCGAGGTCGGCGATCATGATCGGCGCGCCCCCCTGGTCCTTCAACATCACCGACAACAGCATGACGACCCCGGCCTCGCGGTCGGCAAAGGCGTCCAGCTCGGGGGTCACCACCATCACCCGCTGGCCACCGGGGTAATGCGCCGCAAATCTGGCAACGATCGCGCCCAGAACCGCATCGCGGTCCAGGGTGGCGCTGGTGAAGTCCGGCATTGGATGAAACCGGGAAATCGATTGGTAGACCATCCCCATCCGGCCACGGACCAGTGTCAGGAACTTGGGCGTTGGCACCAGGCGCTGCGGGCGGCCGTGGCCTGCGACGGCAAGCAGGCCAAACAGGCGCTGGCTCGCGGCCCACGCGGTCATCCGGCCAGGGCTCGCGAAACCATGGCGCGCGGCTTCGTTGCGGAGTTGCGCGATCGTGAAGCCACGCCGCGCCGGATCGGTGAAATAGAGGTCAAGGGTCAGATAGGCCGCCACAACCCGCCCGCGATCGCTGAGGATGCGATTCATCAGCCAGTTTGCCCGGTGTTGTTCAACCAGGTGTTGGCCGATGTTGCGCATGCCGTCATCGAAACCGGGTTGGCCGATCAGGGCGGCAAGCGCCGCCGGCCGGTTATCCGGACCTGAAAAAGGCGGGTCGCTGATCAAGCCCTGTGCGATGCCACCGCCCGATGCCGGCATCTGATCGTATCTTTCCTGGAAAATACCAAAAAGTGCCATCACGTGGTCGGTGATGCGGCATTTAGAACATGCATCAACAAGGTGCACCACCCGACAAAGCAAGCACCGTTATCACTTTCGCACTGCCCAATCTCTCGGTCAATTCGCGGCATCGATGGTGCTGTGTGGATCCCGTTGCCTGCCGTGTCGCACTTATTCCGCAACTATCTTTTTAAGGAACATTACGATGCGCCATCAACCGCTCCAGCCGCGCAACAATGCGCGAAATCCGCCCCCAGACCATCACCAGCAGCGCCGTGATGGTCGGGTCACGCGCCGCCACAACCGCAATCGCGGCGCGCAGGTCAGTGAGGATTGCGGATAAATTGAACATAATAGTCACTCAAATTAACTGACGTAAAATGTCAAGAAATTCCTGCCCAGCCCGTCGGGCAACCGCGCGCTCCAGGGCATAGATATGCAGTTGGAACAGTGCCGCGAAAAACCGGCGCATGGCATCGCCGAGCAGGGGCCGCGCCCGATGCCTGGCCTAGGCCCGACCATCCCGCCGCCCGGCAAGGGGCGGCGTGGACTATCCGCCGACGCGGGCCAGCGCGCGGTCCAACGCAAAAATATGCGCGAGAAACAACGCCGCAAAGAACCGGCTCAGGATTTCGCCAAGCCCAGGCAGGCTGCGATAAAGCCCACCACCCGGTGACCGCGCCACCAGGCCAAGCCCTTCGGCATCCTGCAAGATCGATCGGACATGGGCGCGCGAGATCGAGAACTCGCGGGCGAGGTCGGCAATCGCAATCACCTCCCCCGCCGCGTCCTTCAACAGCACCGACATCAGCAGGGTAACCCCCGCCTCCCGCTCGGCGAGCGGCATAAGCTCGGGGACCGCGTCCAGCATGCGCTTCCCGCTATGATAGGGCTCAGTGAAGCCGGCGACCAGGTCGGCGATAAACAAGTCGCCCTCCAGCGCCGCGCTGCGAAGATCCGCCGGCGGATGGATCACCGCGATCGCCCTGTAGAGCTGCGCCATCCTGGCGCGGAACATCGCGAGAAACGTCGCGCTCGGCACCATGCGCTGGGGACGGCCCGGCGCGCCCGCGGCGAATAGTCCCAGCAACCGCAGGCTCGCCGCCCATGCCGTCATGCGGCCTGGGCTGGCGAAACCATGGCTGGCTGCCGCGTGGCGCAGTTGCCCAATGGTGAAGCCGCGCCGCGATGGGTCGGTAAAATGGAGGTCGAGCGCCGCATAGGACGCCACCATCCGACCGCGATCGCTGAGGATGCGGTTCATTAGCCAGCTTGCCCGGTAGTCATCGACGATAATCCGGGCGAACCCGGTCATAACACCATCGAAACTGGGAAGTCCGATCATTGCCGCCAGGCTTTCCGGGCCGACATCCGGCCCCAGCCGGTGCGGACCGAACATCAAGGTACGGTCTGCAATCTCAGCTCAAGCTGGCATCCATGCGGGACGCGCACGCCAAATACCAAAAAGTGCCATCGCCAGTGCGGCAACGCGGCGCTTAGATACCTCATAGACACAACGCTACCTGACAAAAAACTGAGTCGCTAGCTTCGCATTTCTGAATCCACCGGTCAACCGGCGGCGGACGCGCGGGGTGGTCCTCTATGGGCGATGTGTCGCGCCTTTTTCGCCATTCCAGCCCCCGAGGAAATCCTCATGCGCCTACGTCTTACGCTCGCCGCCACCTGCGCGGCATTGTTCAGCCTCGCCGCACCCGCCAGCGCCAATCTGGTCACCTACCAGTTCAACAACGTCGGCGGCTCGGCAGATGTGGCCTTCTATCAATACCAAGCCACGATAGGCGTAACCGGGCATTTTACCCTCGACACCGCAACAAACGTTGTCCTTGAATATGTAATGTTCAACGGAGACAACTACCAGTTCCGCGTTGACGTTACCTTTGACGGCGGTTCCCAGTACAACAATGTGACCCCGCTCTACAACGACCTTACGCATAGCTTGTCTTTCCAAGCGGCATATAACACGGCCGTTATAACATTTGATGGCAGTCTGGATACCATCGGGACACACGCCATCACCGCCATGGCCTTCCCCGATGATTATCGGCCCCACATTGTGGCACTCACCGGCGGCAATGTTAGTGTCATCGCCGATGTCGGCACCGTCCCTGAACCTGCATCCCTCGCGCTGCTCGGCGCCGGTGTTGCAGCCCTCGGCCTGGTTCGCCGCCGGCGTAACCTGCGCCTGGGCTAGGCCCAATCGGCCGGCTACCGGGCGACCCGAATATCGGTCCATGCAAAATCATCGCCCTTGAACAGCAAAGGCACATCCAGCGCCTTCGCCAGCGCATAGGTGAAGCAATCACCCATATTCAGCCCCGCTTTGTGTCGGCCACGCCCGAACCGGCGGAATGCGTCGATTGCGATGTCGGCGTGCGCTGGGGTGACTGCGACGATTTCAACACCAAAGGTGCGAAGCAGCTGCTCAAGCAGGGCAAGCCCAGAGGCACCACCACGCCCCTCAATCACCATCGTCAATTCAACCCGCCCAACCGCGGACATCAGGCGCAGTTCATCCTGTTCGATTGCGGCAGTAAAATGATCGCCATCCGGCTCATCCAGCAAAATTGCCACAATCGCCGAGGTGTCGATCACCATCAGGTCCACATACCGGTTTCGTCATATCCGATAATTTCATCCGGCGTGCGCGGATCAAGCACCGGTAGCTTGGCAAACTCCTTGACGATCTCATCAATTCTCGCCGCGAGATTTCCCGGCCGTCCCCGCCGCAGCATTTCGCGTTCCATCCGTTCCGCCAGCGCCGTGCGCACGGCAACCGTCAGGCTTTCGCCGGTCATCGCCGCCACGGCGCGTGCCAGCCGATCAGTTTCAGGGTCCTTCAGACTGAGCGCCATGACGGGGTCTTTCTGCAATTATCCCTAAATTACATACATTCCACCCCATCCAAGCAAGATTTCCCCTACCGTCCCCCATCCACCGACAAAATCTGCCCGCTGACAAAGCTCGCCAGATCGGACGCAAAGAAGATCACCCCATTCGCAATATCCTGCGAAGACCCCAGCCGCTTCAACGCAATCCGCTGGATCAGCGCCTTCTGGCCATCGGCCCCATAGCCATCCCACTGCACTTCGGTATCCGGATTGGACCGAATGAACCCCGGCGCGACTGAATTCACCGTGATGTTGAACGCGCCCAACTCGTGCGCCAATTGCCGGGTCAGCCCAACCACCGCGTGCTTGGCGGTCGCGTAAGCCTGAATGCCGGTGAGCGAGGCCTGCAAGCCAGCGCCCGAACTGATATTGACAATCCGCCCCTCCCCCGCCGCTTTCATTGCCGGGATTGCAGCGCGCGATACCGCCATTGCCGCACCGACATTGACCGCGATAATCCGGTCCCAATCGTCATCGCTGACCTGCTCGATCGGGCGCATTTTCTGCCCGGCAACGCCCCCGGCATTATTGACCAGCGCGAACACCGCCCGGCCTTCCTTCTGCTCGATATCGGCAATCCAGGCAGCAGCGGCGGCGCGGTCGGTCAGATCGACCACCGCGCCGGTTATCCCGCCGGCAGACGCGGTTACTTTCAACTTTTCCGCCGAGCGACCACCGCCATAAACCTTGGCCCCCAACGCCGAAAAACTTTGCGCAATCACCCGGCCCAGCCCATGGCCAGCGCCGGTCAC
>JACMOQ010000493.1 GCA_014377905.1 Acetobacteraceae bacterium
TCGTCCGCGGGCAAATCCTCGCCGGTGCCGTGCGCGCCTGCCACGATGTGTCAGATGGCGGATTGCTGATTACGGTCACCGAAATGGCGCTGGCCGGCGATTGCGGCGTGCAACTCTCCGGCGCGCGTGACCATGCCGGCTGGTATGGGGAAGACCAAAGCCGATACGTCCTGGCCGTCGATAACGCCCCTGCGGTCTATGCCGCCGCCATCGCCGCCGGCATTCCTGTCGAGGTCATCGGCACCACCGGTGGTAGGGATTTGACACTTCCCGATGGCGACACCATTTCTATTGCCGACGCACGGGCGATGAACGAAAAATTCTTCCCCGAATGGATGGCTGAAAACAGGCTTACGCTCACCGCTCACGCCGATTGATATAAGGGGGTTCCAGCCCATGGCGATGCAATCAGCCGACATCGAAGCCCTCATCAAGGCCGCTTTGCCCGATGCCAAGGTCGCAATCGAAGACCTCGCCGGGGACGGTGACCACTACGCCGCGACCGTGGTCAGCGAAAGCTTCCGTGGCATATCCCGCGTCAAGCAACACCAGATCGTCTATGCGGCCTTGCGCGGCCGGATGGGCGGCGAACTCCACGCCCTCGCCTTGCAAACATCTGCACCAGAATAAGGAGCATCCCCATGAGCAATCCAGCCGAAGCCCGCATCAAGGCCGAAATCACCGAAAACCCCGTCATGCTCTACATGAAGGGCACCGCGATGTTCCCGCAATGCGGCTTTTCCGCCCGCGTGGTGCAAATCCTCAATCACCTCGAAGTGCCGTTCAAGACTGCCAACGTGCTTGAGGATGCCGATCTACGCGACGGGATCAAGGGCTTCTCGAACTGGCCGACCATTCCCCAGCTCTATGTCAAGGGCGAGTTCGTCGGCGGTTGCGACATCATCACCGAGATGTTCCAGTCCGGCGAATTGGCAACAATGCTCGCCGACCATGGCATCGCGCACAAGGCCGAAGCCTAGCCAATACTGAATACCGGTGCCCGTAAGGTGGAATGCGCTTTGGCATTCCACCATCCTTGCTGCGGCAAGCTGTCGGCTCATGGATATTAATTTCGATATCGTAACAAATAGCGCGTCAAAACAAGTCAGACCCTAACCGCCCGAAAAAATCAAACCCTGCTCCGGTGCCGCGCCCCCCGGCGCATTGGCGACAACCTTCTGCGTCAAAGCCGCCGATGTAAGTTTCGGCGTCAACGCGGCAGGTGCAAGCTTTGGCGTCGACGCCGCCGGTACACCCAGCATCCGGCAGATCGGCCGCAACACTCGCCCGGCGCCAGGGGCCGCTGCCAGCGCATGCTGGGTGGCAATTTCGCCCAACAAATTTTCCAACTGCACCAGATAGGCCGCAGCTTCCCAGCCCAGCTCACGCACAATCCAACCCCTGCCCCTCGGCAAGCCTTCCGGCCGCACGCGGGTCGTCGCCGCACGATCCGCCCGCACCCGCGGCGCCCCCGCCTGTGCCGGCACCGTCAACGCCCGATAAAACCGCTGCACCGCCCGATTGAGCCGCCCCCAGAGCAGTCCGGTGAACCCGACCAGATGCGGCATTTTGAGAAACCGCCGCGCCACCAATGCCCCCAGCCCCGCCATAATCATGGCAAACCGGCGCGCCAATTCGGGCGCGGCATCGGGTAGGCCAAAAGGGGTTGGGTTTATGTTCATGAAATGTTCTTACGGCAGATACGCACCCGATGCAAGCTTTTTGGCATCAATGCCTACGACAAATCCGCAATTCCGAACGGCATCGCCACTTCCAGAACCCGCGCCGCGCGCAGCA
>JACMOQ010000494.1 GCA_014377905.1 Acetobacteraceae bacterium
GATACGACGGTTCACCAGGGAGTGACCAAGATGAAAGCGTGCGGCCCGTTTGGTCAGGCAGGCAAATACCATCCAGCCCGCCGCTTTTCGCGGAACGCGGCGGTGCCCTCCAGCCCCTCGGCGGAACTGCGCTGCATCCAGCCTTCATGGGACAGCATGTCGATCTGGCGGTCATCGAGCATCAGGCCGTTGGCCGCCAGGATTGATTGCTTGGTGACTGCAACTGCGCCCGGCGCGCTCAGGAAAATGGCGTCGAGCACGTCGGCAAGCCTTGCCTCGATTGCGTCTCCGGCAAGCACTTCATGCACCAATCCGATTCGCAGCGCCTCGGCGGCGTCAAAACGTTCGCCGGTGATCGCGTAGCGGCGCGCCTGGCGCAGGCCTATCGCGTTGACCATGTGGGTGCTGATCGGCGACGGGGTAACGCCGACGCGGACCTCGGTGATGCCGAACACCGCCGCCGGCGTGGCGAGGGCGACATCGACGCAGCAGACAATCCCGCAGCCACCGCCGAAGCAGGCGCCTTGGATGACGGCGATGGTCGGCTTGGGGAATTCGTTGAGGCGGGCCATCGCGACGGTGGTGGCGCGGGACGCGGCGAAAGCGGCCTCGGGCGCGGCCAAAGCAGTCTCACCGAGCCAGTTGATGTCGGCGCCAGCCTGGAAATGTTTCCCCGCGCCACGGATCACTACCACCCGCACCGCCGGATCGGCGGCAAGCTGGGCGAGACCAGCAGTCAATCCGGCCAACATCGCCGCATTATAGGCGTTGCCGGTTGCCGGGCGATTAAGGGTGACGGTGGCGACGCCGCGCGAGTCAACCGCGATAAGAACTTCGCTCATGACGCGATCTTTGCCGGATCGGCGTTGGCGCCGCAGACCACCACCCCAACGCGGGCGCCGGGTGGCGGGGTCCAGGCACCTGACAGCAGCGCGGACAAGGCTGTGGCCCCGCCCGGCTCGGCAATCAGGCGCATCCGGTCCCACAGGATGCGCTGGGCCGCGATAATCGCCTCATCGGTGACCAGCACCGCTTCGGACACGTAGCGTTGAGCGATTGGGAACATCAGCCCGCCGACTTCCTTCGCGCCGAGCGAGTCCGAAGCGACACCACCGACCGGCCCCACCACCGGACGCCCGGCCGCGAGCGCGCCGTGCAAGGTCGGACAGCCAAACGGTTCAACGCTTACCACCGTGACCCGACCGGCAAGCCAAGCCGCCATGCCACCGATCAACCCGCCGCCGCCGGTCGCGACCAGCACATGGGTCATGTCCGGATCAGCGGCCTCGAACTCCAGCGCGGTCGTGCCCTGCCCGGCCAGCACGTCGGCGTGGTCATAGGCATGAACCACCAGCGCGCCGGTCTCGGCGGCCCTGACCTGGCTTGCGGCGAAGGCTTCCGCGTAGGCAGCCCCGGTGCGCACCAGCTTGGCGCCGAAGCTTTCGATGCGCGCGCATTTGGCGACCGGTGTCAGTTCGGGAACGTAGATTTCCGCCGTCAAGCCAAGCTGTTGCGCGGCATAGGCGACCGCCGCACCATGATTGCCACCCGATGCCGCGATGACGCCGCTCGACGGCACCGCCCCATTTTCCTGGGCGCGCAATATCCGGTTGAACGCGCCACGCGGCTTGAAACTGCCGGCGTGTTGCAGCAATTCGAGCTTCAAGGTCACCGGGAAGCCCAAGCCAAGATCGCCGGCCGCGAGCCGCATGATTGGGGTATGGCGCACATAGGCGGCGATGCGGGCGGCGGCGGCGGTGATATCGGCGGGGAAGATTGTCATCAGGGCAAGCTGCCATGCCCGCCCCCTCGGCGGCAAGATCGGCCGTCGGGGTCAGAAGTCGCTCCGCGTCAGCCGTCGTACAACCCCATCCAGAATTGACATGCCATGCACGCTAATCGGGGCTGGTTTGGGTTCCGGCCCGAGGAACACCCGGCGGATCAGCAGGGCTCGTTCGCTATCACCCAGCGGCGCAAAGGCGATGGCAAGCTTATTTTCCGCAATAACCCGCCTGATTTCGGCCGGAAATGGCGGCAGCCCGCCGATGCTTACAATCAGATTCTGTCCGGTTTCCAACCCGACGGTGGTGGCAAGCTGAATCAGCGCGCCGCCCAGCGAGAGATTTTCCGTCCACCCGGAAAAAACACTGCCGGCAATTTCGATCTTGGATGGCTCGATAATCCCGAAGCGTTCCTCCGTCCGGCGGTAGGGTAGCTCAAAGCAGGTCAATAGCGCGACAGAACATATGCCCAGGTCGAGCACTGTCCAGCCCATCGCGGTCAGCATTTCATTCACATCAACAATTTCGCCGCGCGGGCCGAATGCGGCGAGGCCCATCGCCGCGATCGTCCCAAGCATGATCGCCATCAGTGCCAGGAAGGTTACCCAATCGATCGAATGCCGGGTCGCATCGCGGCCTTTCGCGGTCACCGGCGATATTTTAAACAATGGCTTGCCGAACGGTTTGATCAACGACGCCAGCGCTGTCGGCAACAACTCAACCGCCATGAACAGTTGAAATGCCGGTGAAATGATCGGGACCCAGGTGCGCTCGGAAAGCCAGGCCAGTGCTGTCCAAATGCCGACCACCAGCAAAATTGGTATCGCAATAACCTCCCCCAAGGTCACGTGCGAAAATAGCCGTGCCCCGAACAACCACACCAATCCCGGCAGCACGGCGTAGTAAAGTGGGATCAGCGAGCCGAGCACCCAGTAGCTCTGCGAAAACAGCAGACGCTGGATGACGGTAAAGCCGCGTCCCAACGGGGAATGGGGGGTGAACATGATCTGCAGACTGCCACGGCACCACCGGTTGCGTTGGTCATGCAAGGCGGCCAGGGATTCGGGCGCAAGCCCCACGCTAAGTTGCTCGCCGACGAAAATCGTTCGCCAGCCGTGCTGCCACAGCTTCATACTGGTGATCTGGTCTTCGATATCGCCCTGGGTTGCGAACCCGCCGACATCAATCAGCGCAGCGCGCCGCAACATCGCCGAGGTGCCACAATAAAACGTTGCGTTCCACGCATCTCGGCCAGGCTGCATCACCTTGTAGAACAGGTCAAGATCATCCGGCAGCAACCGGTGCAGGAGAAGATTATTACGAAAGGGCTCGGGGTTGTAAAACGCCTGCGGTGACTGCACGATGGCAATGTCGGCTTCGGCAAAAAAACCAATCAAATGGCGGATTGCTTGCGGAAAGACGATAAAATCGGCGTCCAACGACAGGATAAACGGCGCTGCAGTACAACGCAGCGCATTGTTATGGTTGCCCGCTTTGTGATGCGCATTGTCCGCCCTGGTTACATGGGTCACGCCAAATTCCGCGCATCGCAGGGCGAGCCAGTCACGCCGCCCGTCATCAAGTACGTAAATATGCAACTGATCGGCCGGCCAGTCGAGCGCCAACGCGGCAATCAAGGTTTTCTCCAGGATCGCCCATTCCTCGTTATAAGTGGCGATCCAAACATCGACATGCGGCAGGGACGCGGGATCGGCGGCGGCGAGCGCCAAGGCATGGGCGCGAGAAGCCGGACGGCGGTCCTTGAACCGGCTGATCAACAGAATGAACACCAGAAAGTCGAGCAAGGCCAACACATCTATTGCGCTGCCGACATAAAGAAACACTGACGCATCATCGGCCGCAGCCGCCTTCAGTACGCCATCGATCCGCCACACCAGAAATCCCACCGCCAGGCCAGCCGAAAGCCCGGCGACGATGGCGCGCCACGGTTGGCGTTGCGGCGGTGCTAAAGTGGTGATCAGCAGGATCAGCAAAACCGCGAACGCCATGCCAGGAACCAACAGGCCCTCGGCGCCGTCAGGGATTATCATGCGATGGTCACATCAACTGAATTGCACGCTTGCCGGCTGGCCAACCGGGCAGCCATGGCCCCGTGACAGTGCGATATCCTTGCGGTCAATGTCGATAATCGCTGTCACTGTCTGGCGGCTTTGACGTTCCGAGAGCGGAATGCTGCGCGATGGATCAAGCGCCATGGCATTATCACGCAGGCTGCGGATGCGACCGGCCATGGTGCCGGGCACGCCATAAAGCCCGACCCGCACGAGATCGCCCGGTCGGGGCGTGGCGAACCAGCCGGTGGACACGGTCGCTTCAATGTAAAGCGCGTCACAATTCATCACATCGGCCAGTGGATTGCCGCGCACCACGTCCGTGCCGGCCGACACATAAACCGCCGAAACCACGCCGCCCACCGCCGCCGCCACGGCAACCTCCCGCAGGGCCGCAACATGTTCTACTTCCGTGTCAACTTCATGTTGCAGGCTGGATGCTTCGCCGAGGGCCACGCTGCGCTGATAGGTCAGTTCCAGTCGACGGATTTCGACCTCGTCCTGTCGTTGCCGCGCGTAGCCGACACCACCAACCCCGGCGGTCATGAAGACCTGCCGACGGGCGGCATCAAGGGCGATGATCGTGCCATTCCGGTCGGCCATCGCGCGGGTATGGGTCGCCACCGCGATCAGCCGGGTACGGGTTGCCTCATCCAACCGTTGTTCAACGGCGGTACCGGCACGCACCAGAAACCGGGCCCGGGTTTCCTGATCGCGGGCGAAGTCAAGCGCGGTTTGGGCGTTGGTGATGGCAATATCCTGCCCGTTTGCCAGGTCTTGCAGCCGGGCTTCCTCGGCAGCCGAATAGGATGCCGCGCGTTCGCGCAGTTCGGTGGAGAGAAGTTCCATATCCCCGAGTATGCGGTCCAATGCAGCCACACGCTGCACAGCATTGGCTTGGCGGGTTTGCAGTTCTCGCTGGCGGTGCAAATCCACACGCGGATCGCGGATGACAAACGTTTCGGCACCCGACGTAAAAACTTCGCCCACCGTTGCGCCACCGCGCACCAGTTTTCCGTCGATTGGCGCACGCAACGTCACCATCGGGGCATTCACCACCGCCTGCAGGCTTGTCGGTTGCAGGATCCGGTTGCTGAAATAAGCCCCAACCGCAAACAGGGCCAGTAGCAGGACAACAATCCGCAGCATCAACGGGCCGGAAACCCGGCCGGGGCGGCGAACGGCGGGGATGGCCACACCGTCAGCAGTGCGTGCCTGGAATCCAAAGATCATGACTGCCTCCGCCGGGTCGCGCCGTGGCGGATCCCACCGAGGCCCGAAAGGCCGATCAACACCATCATCATCGAGCCAGGTTCGGGCACCGCGACGGCCGCGCCATTGGACAGCGCGACGACGGAAATATTGTCAATGAACGCCCCAAATATCGGATTTCCGGCGGTGCTGTCGGAGGTAAACTGCAGAAACGCTGCCACTTCGTCGGTGATTGGGGTGTAGGTGAAGGTCTCAGTGGTGAAGCTGCTTCCTGGCAGCGTGGAAAAACTGATCGCGCCGCTGTTGCCAAGCTGCGCGTGCATGGCATAAGCGGCATGGGTGCCATCATCGATATTGCCGGCAAGGGCAAAACTAACCTCGTAGGTGGTCCCGGCTAACAGCAACATTGGGGCGGCAGTCGCAATCGCGCCGGGCTGGTTGCCATTGAGGTCGATGCAGTTGTTCTCGGTTGGCAGGCCAACCGGGCAGGTGAAAAAACCGGCTGCGGCGCCATTAACGATAGTACCCATCACATCGACGTTGCCGGCCACCACCGCAAAGCCGGTGCCGGCGATCAAGCTGCTGATATTGCTGCCCGGCTGGGCTGAGTTAAAGCTCTCAACGGTGCCTCCCCCCGGCGCCCGCGATTGGCCGAAAACCGGTGCGTTGTCGGTCAACCGCAGATTATCGATCAACGCCCCATATTGGCGCGCGCCGGCAATATCGGTTGTGGATGCCAGCACCAGGGCCGCATCGTCTTCATTAATGGTGGGTGTGTAGGTGAAGCGTTGGGCGGCGAAACTGCTTCCAGCTGCGACAGTATACCCCGTGGCGCCGCTATTGCCGAGTGCCACTGTGAAGCGGTACGGATCACGGGCGGTATCGACCATGCTGCCGGCGGCGCTGAAATTGAGCATATAGCTCCGCCCAGCGATCAGGTTGAAGCGCGCGGTGGACTTCACCGCACCAGGCAGCGTGCCGTTGAGGTCAAGGCAATTATTTTCGACGGGACCGCCGGCCGGGCAGGAAAAATACCCGTTGGCGGCGCCATTGGTGATCTGGCCGATCACATCGACATTACCAGCAAACACGCTAAAGGCGCTGCCCATAATGTTGGAATCGTAGCTGCCACCTGGCGTGGCACTGTCAAAATTATCGGACAGCAACAGGGCAGCGGCCGCGGGCGCCACCGGGGTGCAAACAGCCAAAATCAGACTGAACACAGCAACCACACGCCGTATCTGCGATCGCGACGCACTGGGCCCGAACAGGCCAAAAAATGCCTCTGCCATAAAAGCCACCACTTAATTACGCTGAAATTTTTGCTCAATCTGCCGCACCCAGCCGATTACAAATGACCACCGCCGGGCGTTACAGTTTGCAATATACACACAAACATGGTTTTTGCAATATTCCAACGGTAATTTTTTGTTAACGCACCTGTTTATCCAGCGGAAAGCCGTGATATGCGGCCAACATATTTTAAGATGGAACCTCAGATGGATTTGATCAAAAAACGCATTTTAGTGAGTGGTGGTGCCGGCTTTATTGGCTCGCATCTTTGTGAACGTTTGTTATCCCGTGGCCACGATGTGCTTTCAGTAGATAATTACTTCACAGGGCGACGGGCAAATATTGCGAATTTGCTGACATACGGCAATTTTGAAGCGATGCGCCATGACGTCACGATGCCGCTACACGCCGAAATCGATGAAATCTACAATCTCGCTTGCCCGGCGTCGCCGGTGCACTATCAGTTCGACCCGGTGCAAACCATCAAGACCAGCGTAATGGGTGCGATTAATATGTTGGGCTTGGCCAAGCGCACGCGGGCCCGGATCCTGCAAGCTTCCACGTCCGAGGTTTATGGTGACCCGACCGTCCACCCGCAGCCGGAATCCTACCACGGCAACGTGAGCATCATCGGGCCACGTGCGTGCTATGACGAGGGCAAGCGTTGCGCCGAGACCTTGTTCTTCGACTACCACCGCCAGCACGGCGTGCGCATCAAGGTTGCGCGCATTTTCAATACCTATGGCCCGCGGATGCGGCCCGATGACGGGCGCGTGGTGTCGAACTTCATCGTCCAGGCGCTGCGGGGCGATGACATCACACTGTACGGTGATGGCGGCCAAACCCGCGCCTTTTGCTTCGTAGACGACATGGTTGATGGCTTGATCCGCCTGATGGAAACCGATGACGACGTCACCGGCCCAATCAACCTTGGCAACCCGCAGGAAATCCCGGTGCTCGCGCTCGCGACCCGCATCGTCGCGTTGACCGGATCGCGATCGCGGATCGTGACCCAGGACCTGCCGGTGGACGACCCGATGCAGCGCTGCCCGGATATCACCAAGGCCCAGACGATCCTTGGTTGGAGGCCGCATATCGGACTTGATGTCGGATTGCTGCGCACCATCGACTATTTCAAAAATTTGCTTGCTTTGCCGGATATCAAGCAAGCGGCAGAGTAACTCTGGCCTTTCGTTAGCCCTTCGGCATGCCTATATCGCTCCATCATGCAGTTTCACGGAAGTTGCGCCGCGCGCGATGGGGCGGGGGTGTTGTTGCTCGGCGGATCGGGTGTCGGCAAGTCCGACCTGACCTTGCGATTGCTTGATCGCGGCTTTGAACTGGTCGCAGATGATCGCGTCGATGTGACCGACGGGATGGCGAGTGCGCCGCAGGCTTTGGCCGGCCTGCTGGAACTGCGCGGGCTTGGCCTGTTGCGACTGCCGTTCCTTGCCGATGCGCGGCTATATCTAGTGGCCCAGCTTGGCGGCGCTGCCGATCGCCTGCCGCTGCCATCGCGCTTTGCGGCACTCGATCTGCCGCAAATCGCTCTGGACGGGATGCTGGCGTCCGCCGCTCAACGCATCGGATTAGCATTGGACCTCGCATTGGGTATTGGCACCCAACCGGTCGGGGCATTTGCACGATGACCGAGGACGCCGCATCGCGGGTTGTGTTGGTGACCGGCCTGTCCGGCGCTGGCAAGGCGTCGGTTCTGCACGCGCTTGAAGACCTGGGCTATGAGGCGGTGGATAATCTGCCCTTTGCGCTGCTGGAAAACATGCTCAACCGCAGCCACCCCGATCAGCCGTTGCGGGTGGCGGTGGGAGTCGATGTTCGGTCACGTGGCTTTGATGCAGCGGATTTGGTCGGTATGGTGGACCGCCTAAGACGCGACTCTGGTATGCGCATTGATCTGGTCTACTGCACCGCCGATGAGGGGGTTTTGCTGCGCAGATTCACCGAAACCCGTCGCCGCCACCCGCTCGCCCCACAAGGCCGGGTGATCGACGGGATCAGTGCCGAGCGCGCCTTGACCGCCCCGCTGAAGGACGCCGCGGACTTTGTTAACGACACCTCCGAACGTTCACTTGCGGCGCTACGGCAATGGATAGACAGTAATTTCGGTCCGGGCGACGGCGAAGCAACCGCGCGCGCCCTGTCCGTTTCGTTGGTGTCCTTTGGCTACCCGAACGGCTTGCCGCGTGAAGCTGATCTGGTTTTTGACGTCCGCTTTCTGCGCAACCCGCATTACGATCCGGTGTTACGACCATTGACCGGACGCGATCCGTCAGTGGCGGCTTATGTCCTGGCAGACCCGGATTACGAAATTTTCTTTCATCGCGTGACCGACCTGCTCGACCTGCTCTTGCCGCGCTTCGTTCAAGAGGGCAAAAAATATGTCACTATCGCGATTGGCTGCACTGGCGGGCGACACCGCTCGGTCACGTCGGTTGAGCGGTTGGCCCGGTATCTTAAAGCAGCGTCCTGGCGCGTGAGCATCACGCACCGCGAAATCGCTGCCGAACATCCGGTGCGTGATGAAGCCTCGGTCGATCCCATCGGATCGGCACCCTGAAAGGATTTGCGTTCATGTGCCTTCGGGCCGTTGGTTGCCGGCGATGATCGGACTGGTTCTGGTCACCCACGGACGTTTGGCGGACGAGTTGAGGTCGGCGATGGAGCACGTCGTCGGCGTGCAGCGCAATGTTGCAACCGTATGCATCGGTCCGGATGATGATATGGAAGGCCGACGTACCGAAATCGAAACCCGCATGGCCGAGGTCGATACCGGTGACGGCGTGCTCCTGCTGACCGATATGTTCGGTGGCACGCCAAGCAATCTGGCGATTTCGCAGATGGACCGGCCCAATGTGGAGGTGATTTCCGGGGTCAATCTTCCGATGCTGGTCAAGCTCGCCAAGGTGCGATCGACCCAGCTTTTGGCGGACGCGGTTTGCTGTGCCCAGGATGCCGGCCGCAAATACATTGCCGCCGCGTCGCACGTGATGCCGCAGGGCCTGCCGGTGCCAAAAACCGGAACCTGCTGATGGCAGACCGTGACTGATCCCGATCCGCCACCAGACGGCGCGATTCTGGTCCGGCATCTCAAGATCACCAATAAGCGCGGCCTGCACGCCCGCGCGGCGGCGAAATTCGTCGCCCTTGCCGAACGCTTCGGCGCAGTGGTGGACGTGCAGAAGGACGGGCAATCGGTTTCTGCGCTGTCGATCATGGGGCTGATGATGCTGGGCGCGGGCATCGGCAGCGATATTATTCTGCAAGCCGAAGGCTGGGATGCCAAGGAAGCCATCGAAGCCCTGGCAGCCCTGGTCGAAGCCAAGTTCAATGAACAGGACTAACCCCGGCCCCGAACGGCATCTGGTTGGCATGCCGGTGTCCCCCGGTGTCGCCATCGGGCCGATGTTCGGGGCCTCGGAAGCACCCGCGCTGGTCCAGCGCCGCAAAATCCAGGCCTCCGATAGCGGCGCCGAGGTTTCCCGCCTTGATGCCGCGATCGTGCAGTCCCGCAAGCAACTGACCAAGCTGCGCAATCGCCTCGCCGTGCTTCCCGAGGACAGCCAGGCCGAAATCGCCCCGCTGCTCGACGCCTACCTGCAAATGATCGGGCCGTCGCGGCTGGTCAGGCAAACCAGGAACCGCATCACCGAGGCGCTGGTATCGGCCGAAACCGCGGTTGTCGACGAAACCCAAGCCCTCGCCGAAGCAATCCTGGCCTTGCCCGGCCCAGGCGATGGTGCCCGCCGCCACGCCGAGGAAGTGCGCGAAATCGGCCGGCGCCTGGTGCGCAACCTCACACGGACGCCGTTTCGCAGCTTCGCCGGCCTGCCGTCTGGCGCAGTTCTGATTTGTGAAAGCCTGCGCCCGGCCGACGCGGCCTTGCTTGATCCATCCAAACTCGCCGGCGTCGCCACCGAAGAAGGCGGCGCAGACGGCCATACCTCGGTGATGTTGCGCGCCCTCGGTGTTCCGGCGGTCCTTTCGGTGGATGGGCTCGGCCAAGCGGCCCGGCCCGGCGATCTCGTGGTGATCGATGGCACCGCCGGCACGGTCGTGGTCAATCCCTCGCCCGCAACCTTGGCTGCCGCCAAGCGCGCGGTGATCGCCTTTGCTCAGGAACGCGCCCGGTTTGGCCGCATGCGGCGCCTCGCCTCGGTCACCCAAGACGGGCATAGCATCGAATTGCAGGCCAACCTCGAAATCCCGGTCGAATTGCCATTAATCGCCCAATCGGGGGCAGCCGGTATCGGCCTGTTGCGAAGCGAGTTCATGTTTATGAACCGCGAAACCCTGCCCGACGAGGACGATCAATACGAAGCCTATCGCACCGCGATCGAGGCGATGGGCGGTGATCCGGTAACCATCCGGGTGCTCGATTGGGGCGGCGAGAAGGAAATCGAGGCGCTGCAGAACGAAGGCGTGGTGCCCGATGTCGCCGACACCAACCCCGCCCTTGGCCTGCGTGGCATTCGGTTGTTGTTGCGCCAGCCCGCCTTGTTCGAAACCCAGCTTGCCGCGATCCTGCGCGCGGGTGTTGCCGGCCCGACCCGTGTGCTGCTGCCAATGGTGACCAACATCGCCGAAATCCGCGCCGCGCGGGACCATTACGACCGCGTGGTGCGCCGGTTACGCCGGCGCGGGGATCGCCTGCCGGACAAATTGCCGCCGCTCGGCATCATGATCGAAACCCCAGGCGCGGCATTATCGGCCGACGCGCTGGCGCAGGAAGCCGATTTTTTCGCCATCGGCACCAATGACCTGACCATGTACACCCTCGCCGTTGATCGCGGCGAAACCGAGGTGTCCGAACTCTATGATCCACTGCACCCCGCCGTGCTGCGCCTGATCCAGTTTACCGCCGAGGCCGCTTTGCGGGCCAATATCGGCGTTTCGGTGTGCGGCGAGATGGCTGCCAACCCGCATTTCACCCGCCTGCTGATCGGGCTGGGATTACGCAGCCTGAGCATGAACGCAGCGGCGGTGCCCAGGGTGAAACAGGCGATCCGCGCCCTCAAAGCCACCGAATGCATGGCGTTCGCGGCCCAGGTAATGCGCCAGTCAGACCCGGTGGCAATCAGGCGCATGGTGATGGAGGCAGCATGACCAATGTCGTGGCGGTCGGGCTGGGCATCACCGAATTGCCGTTTGCGACCGGGGCCGGTTACTGGCGCTGGGTGGATTTATGCGAACAAGGCGGCCTCGATTCGCTATGGCAGACCGACCGGCTTGTTTCACGCGAACCGATCCTGGAATGCATGACCGCAATGGCAGCGCTGGCCGGGCGCACGCGGCGTCTGAAGTTTGGTGTCAACGTGGTGTCGCTCGCCATGCGCGAACCGCTTTTGCTCGCCAAGCAATGCGCCACCATCGATATGCTGTCCGAAGGCCGGTTGCTGCCCGGTTTCGGCATTGGCAGCCCGCGCGGCCCGGAATGGGCGGCGATGCATCTCGACAGCACCATTCGTGGGCGGGTGACTGATGAGGCGCTGGAAATCCTCCGCCTGCTGTGGACCCAGGATCGGGTGGATTATGACGGCCGCCATTTTAAGCTGACCAATGCCAGCATCTCGCCGCGCCCGGTGCAGGCCGAATTGCCGATCTGGATCGGTGGCGCGTCCGACGCTGCAATCCGCCGCACCGCGCGCTATGGCACCGGTTGGCAGGCGGGTGCGGAAACCCCGGCGCAATTGGCACCGATCGTCGCCTCTATTCGTGCTGCCGCGATCGCTGCCGGCCGCTGCATTGATGACGACCATTATGGCGCCGCCTTCCCCTATCATTTTGGCCGCCCCGATGATCCGGGCGTGAAGCAGGCCATGGCCGCCTTCACAAAGCGGACCGGCCAGGCCGCCGAGGAATATTTCGCCATCGGCAATGCCAACACGATCATTGACCGGATTGCCGCCTATATCGCCGCCGGCGCGTCGAAATTCATTTTGCGCCCGATGGCGCGCGATGAGGACGCTATGATGGCGGCAACCCGCGCCCTGATCGAGCAGGTGCTGCCGGAAGTCGCCCGCCGGTGGCCGAGGCCTCGCAAAACGTCGGCAGATCACCGAAATCTGGGAGGCTGAGGCCACCCACCCCGGAGAGCGCCTATGAACCGCGATGCCATTGTCGAAAGCCTCGAACTGCTTGCCGCGCGCGATATCGACCCGACCCGTGCTGTCTATGCGCGACTGTTTGCAGAAAGCCCTGAGATGGAGGCGCTGTTTATCCGCGACCACGCCTACAGCATCCGCGGCCAGATGGTGCAGATGGTCCTGGAAAACCTGCTCGACTACGCCACCTCGCAAAGTTTCGGCCTGAACATGATCCGCGCCGAACGGGTCAATCACGCCGGTATGGGGGTCCCGCAGGAAGTGTTCGGCACCTTCTTCGGGGTAGTGCAGACCACGGTAGGCCAATTGCTCGGGGCAGACTGGACGCCCGCAATGGACCAGGCCTGGACCGAACTGATCGCCCGTTTGCAGGAAGAAATTGTCGCCTGATTGCCGTTTGACCTCAAGGTTTAGGATGTTATAACATAACATTTCAGTTTCAAGGTCGTGCCATGCTGTCCCGCCGCCACGCCATTGCGATCGCTGTTTTGCTACCGACCATCGCGCGCGCGGCAACGCCACTCAAGGTGGTGGCAAGCTTTTCCATCCTTGGTGATCTGGTGCGCGAAGTTGGCCGCGGTCGGGTGGTGCCGATAGTGCTGGTCGGAGCCGACCAGGATGCCCATAGCTACCAACCCAAGCCGTCCGATCTGCGCGCGGTGGCATCTGCCAATCTGCTGGTGACCAACGGACTTGGCTTTGAAGGTTGGATGGACCGTATGGCGAACGCCGCCGGCTTCAAAGGAACCCGCGTCGTTGCCAGCGCCGGCATCCTCCCGCTAAAGACTGCCGATGGCAGCATCGATCCGCACGCCTTCCAGAATGTAGGCCATGTGATGCGCTATGTCGCCAATCTGCGCGACGGGCTGGTAGCGGCCGATCCGCCAGGCACGGACATTTATCAACGCGAGGCAGGCTGCTACCTCGACCGCCTGGCGCAGCTCGACAGCGAAATCCGCGCAGCCTGGGCGCCGATCCCACGCAATCGCCGCCGCATCATGACATCGCATGATGCGTTGGGCTATTACGGCGCCGGGTATGGGGTAACGTTCCTGGCACCTCAGGGCCTATCCACCGAAAGCGAGCCGAGCGCCAAAGAACTCCGTGGCCTGATCGCGCAAATCCGCGCCCAACAGGTCAGCGCGTTATTCATTGAGAACATCTCCAACGGAGCCATTTTGCGGCAGATCGCACGCGAAGCCGGGGCAAAAGTCGGCGGCACGCTGTTTACCGACGCGCTGTCGGTGTCGGGCGGGCCGGCCGCAACCTATCTTGACATGATGCGGCACAATACCGCGGCGATGGTCGCGGCGGCAAAGTAGCGCGTGCAGTGCTATTGCGGCCAAAGCCCGGGAAACTTCACCGCCAACCACCGCGCCAGCCCCGCGTTCACATCGACAGGCTTTTCCTGCGCCATCCAATGCCCGGATTTCACAACGATTTCAGTCAGATCGGCGCAATCCGCCCGCATCGGCTCAGCGAGGCGCGAGACCATGGTTTCGCACGTCGTATCGTAAGCGCCATGGAAAAACAGCACCGGCATCACGAGCTTGCCCTCGTTCTGGCGCTGCTGGGCATAAATCCCGTTACGCGCATGGTTCATGTACCAGCTGTCCGGCCCGAAAAACCCGTTGCGTTGTAACGCCGCCGCGTAACGATACATATCCTCCTCGCTGAGCACATCACGGTCCAGCGGCACCTCCGGCGCCCGGCCCAGCCCACCAAACCAGGCGCCATCGTTGCGCGTGGTGGCGGTGCGCGACGGCTTGCCAACGCTATCGGGTGAACCCTTGCGGAACAACGCCCGCACGGTTGCCAGCACATCGACCTCCATCGCCGCGCACGCCTTGGGGAAATTCTCCTCGTAAAAGGCCATATATTCCCACTGGCCCCAGGGGTAGCGATCCTCGGGGTAGGTGGTTCGATCAACCAAGGGAATAAAATTCTTCGGGGTGAAGCCGGCCGAGAAATACGGCACACATAAATTGGCGACGCCATGGCACAATTCGGGGTAATGGCTCGCAATCGACCAGACTACCGGTGCACCCCAGTCATGGCCGACCCAGATTGCCTTGTCATGCCCGAGGGATGCCAGCAATTCGCGCATATCGACGACGATTTCCTCCAGGCAATAATCCTCGTGCCGGGCATAAACCCCCGACCGTCCATAGCCGCGCATGTCAGGCGCGATGGCGCGGAACCCGAGGGCTGCGAACACCGGCAATTGATGGCGCCAACTGATCGACAGTTCAGGCCAGCCATGGACAAAAATGATCGGCGGCGCATCGGCCGCACCGCAGGACAGATGGAAGCTGGTATGGCGGGCGGATTTGGTGACATGCTCGGTAATCGGGAAGGTCATGACCATTGCTTTCAATCTCTCCGGGCGGTTCAAAATATAAACTCGGATATTTTGCCGAGTGGATCAAGCGCAGGGTTGGTCACCAAATTGGCGGCGGCGGAGTGTCCGCAGGACGATCGTGCGACCTTACAAGAAGGAACGCCGAATACAGTCCGCTTGCTTATGGGAATTGCAATGCCTCATTGCGCAATCCGTTCGCTATATCGCGGAGCTGCTGAAGGCTACGACCAGTTTTGCGACCATCACATCGGGCGCCTGATCGATAGCAACAATCAATGGACGCTCATCCAGGCCAGGTGGCTCAAGCGCGGCAAACTGGCTGGCGAGCAAGCCAGGTGGCATGAAATGGTCTTTGCGTGCCGCAA
>JACMOQ010000495.1 GCA_014377905.1 Acetobacteraceae bacterium
ACTCATCAAGGACATGTTCGAGACGATGTATGAGGCGCCCGGCATCGGCCTCGCCGCGGTGCAGGTCGGCGTGCCGAGGCGGCTGCTGGTAATGGACCTCCAGGAGCCGGCCGATCCGGAGGATGAGAACAGCCCGCCGGTCAAACAACCGCGGGTGTTCATCAACCCCGAGATTATCAGCCATTCGGATAGCGAAGTGCCGTACACCGAGGGCTGCTTGTCGGTCCCCGATCAATATGCCGAAGTGATGCGCCCCGACCAAATCCGCGCGCGCTGGCTCGACGAGCATGGCGTGGCTCATGAGGAAGATCTCGACGATTTGCTCGCCATCTGCCTCCAGCATGAGATGGACCATCTCGAAGGCATCTTGTTCATTGACCATCTGTCGAAGCTCAAGCGCGACATGGTCCTCAAGAAGCTCGCCAAGGCACGCAAAGAGCGCGGGCTAAGGGCGGCGTAATCGTCAACCCGGCCTTTGAGCCGGGACCCGCCTGTTCGTCGGCCTACTGGCAAACCAGGCCCCGAACGGCTCCAGGCGAGCGATCAGCGCGAGAACACCGCACCATGCGGCTGGCCCTCTCCGGTCCAGCCGTGCGGCCATGCCCGCTTGGCGAAGATGAAACCGGGCTTGCCATCCTCGCCGCGGAATGCCTCGTCGATCGTCAGCGCTCCGCTGTTTTCATCGAGTTTGAGCAGGTACATCCGGTCACCGGACTGTCCTGAAGTGACGACCAGCCGTCGCGATTTCGAATCCCACCCCGTCCAGTGCGGCGAATATTTGTCGTTGATGACGAGCCGCGAGACCTCCACCGGGCGGTCTCCGTCGGAAATGTCGAGGACGATGAAGCCGTGGATGTCGGGGACGCTCTGCACCATATAACGCCCGACGATGGTCGGCACGCCGCACCAGCTTCCCGGATACTGGTGAACCAGCTTCGCCTTGGGCGCCGGACCTTCCATACCGGTCACCCGCTGCACCCCGCATGACAGGGTGTGGACATAGGCCGCCCCATCGGGTCCGATCCGCGGCTCCTCTGGAGAGATATGACCATTGAGCCGGGGACCGGGGTCCAACCTGTGTGTCCCCAGTAGTTTGAGGTCCGACAGGCGAAACATTTGATAGGTGTTGCTGGTCAGCAGGAAATTGTCGCCCATCGGCGAATTGGTGACGATCACCCGGTCGATCTTCGGAAGGACTGCCAAACCGTAGGGGAGCAGCCCCTCGTCCGCGAAAGCCGGATCGGCGTTGCTGGCCGACCGCACCATCTTGCCATTATCGTCGATCTCCACCAGTCCGCCGGTCTTCGCGCCCATGGCCATGTGGCCGCCGTGATCGGTATATTGGAAGGTCGCCAGCACATTCCCATTGGGCAGGCGTGCGAAGCTGTGCGGCATGCTGTATCCGCCGAGGCTCTTGAAGGAGCCGGCCTGGCGAGGCTTCTGCGGATTGCGCAGGTCCAGGATCATCGTGCGGTTGGCGTCATGATCATTGGCGAACAGCATTCCACTGGCCGGCATTTCATATTCGGTATGATGGGGTTTCGCGCTTTTCTGGTCAGTAGCGACGCTGGTCACTAACTTGCCGTAGGTCGGGGATACCGGATCGGCGTCCACCACGACCACGAAGTTGTTGCCCGTCTTTGCTGGGTCACCCGTCCATACGAACAGATGATGCGCCGGCGCCTTGGCGGTTTGGCCCTGCGCGACCGTAGCGACTGGCATCGTTGCCAGGATCAGCATCTGTAAACCACGAAACATGGCTATTCCCCCTATCGTCGCTGACCGACGGATCGCGACAAGAACACGTCACATATACCCAGCGATAGTCGCACCCGAAACTCACGTCCGCAATGGGCGGCTTACTAGGCCAGACTCGCCGCCGCCTTGCGGCAATCCTCGGCGCATTCGCGGCAGATCTGCGCGCATAATTTGCAATGTTCGTGGTCATGCTTCTCGCATTCGGCGGCGCAAGCCTCGCACATCCGCGCGCACAGCTCGAGCAGTTCGCGCAGCATCGGCTGGTCGTCCCCGGTCCGCCGCAGCCCAAGCCGCGCGGTCGCTTCGCAAATGTCCGAGCAGTCGAGGCCCAAGCGGATGCACTGCGCCATATCCATCGCCTCGGGTCCAGTTGACTCAGCCAGGCAGGCGCCGGCGCACGACAGGCA
>JACMOQ010000062.1 GCA_014377905.1 Acetobacteraceae bacterium
GGCCGGCAAGGAACCCGGCACCTTTGTCGCCAACGAGAAATACTGTGAGCAACCCGGCGCGGTGCGGATCGAAGGCAACCTGCCGAAATCAGCAAATTCCGGGGTGCATTCCGCCGATGATGTGCTGCTGACTGCGATCGGCCCGGGTTCGGAGCAGTTTCGTGGCCGGATCGACAATGTGCGGGTGTTCCGCATCATGGCGACCGCCCTTGGGCTTGGTGAATAGCCCGGTTTACCGACGTACTCTGCTTGCCGCCGGCATGACGCTGGCGGCGGGTAAAACGCGGGCAGATGAACGGCTTGATTTCAATGCTCTTTACAAATCCGTCGGGGTGCGCGGTGCGATATTTTCCGACGCCGTTACCCGCCTCGCTGGCAGCAAAGTCGCAATCGGCGGCTATATGGCGACGCCATTGGCCGCAGAGAGCCGGTTTTTCATGCTAACCTCAACCCCGATGACGATCTGTCCGTTTTGCCAATCCGATGCGGACTGGCCGATCGACATTGTGGTGATTTACATGCGCCACGTCGTGGCGATGGTGGATGGCGGCACGCGGATTGAGGCGCGCGGCAGGCTCGATATTGGGTCGTGGACCGACCCGATATCCGGCTTTGTCAGCCTGCTGCGGCTGGTGGACGCAGATTTTCGTGCCATCTGACCCTGGCCTGCGCCTGGCCAACATCACAGTCACCGTGCGGGGCCATGGCGAGACACTGCCGATCCTGGCCATCCCTGCCCTCGCGATCGACGCGGGCACCAGCATCGGACTGGCCGGACCGTCCGGATCCGGCAAGACCACCCTGCTGCATGTGATCGCGGGCCTGCTGCGCCCCGATCATGGCACAGTGGTGTGGGATGGCTCCGAGGTCAGCCGTTTGAGCGAGGCAGCGCGGGCCAGTTGGCGGCGCCGGGTGGTTGGGATGGTGTTTCAGGATTTTCTGCTGGTGCCGGAGTTGAGCGCGCTCGACAACGTGCTGCTGCCATGCGGCTTCAGCGGCTTTTCCAACCGCGCCCAGCGGGCACCAGCGATCGCGCTTCTGGCCGAGCTTGGCATCACTGCCCCGCGCCGCCGTGCCGCGGCGATGTCGCGCGGCGAACAACAGCGCGCCGCGATCGCGCGCGCCCTGCTGTTCAGGCCGAAGCTGATCCTCGCCGATGAGCCGACCGCGAGCCTTGATGCGATGACGGCCACCGCGATGACCGACCTGCTGGTGGCCCAGGCGACGGCAACTGGGGCGACGCTGGTGGTGGTTTCGCATGACACGCGGTTGCTGTCCCGAATGGATCGGGTGGTGCATCTTGATCGTGGACGGCTGGCATGAACCCGTGGCCAATGCTGATCGCCGATCTGCGGGCGATGCGCTGGACGGCGCTGCTGGTGATGCTGCTGATCGCGGTCGCGGTGGCGATCGGGGTAAGCATCGGTGCCCAGGAACGGGCGCTGCGCCAGGCGAGCGCGCGAGCGGCCGATGATTTACCACTCCTGATCGGCGCCCCGGGCAGCCAGACCCAGTTGGTGATGACCGCCGCCTATTTACAAATCGAGGCCATTCCGCTGATCGATGGCGGGCTGTTGAACACCCTTGCAGCCGATCCCCGGGTCGCGGGCGTGGCCCCGATTGCGTTCGGTGACATTGTGCGCGGCTGGCCGGTGATCGGCACCACCGCGCCGCTGGTCACCGCCTGGGGTCGCCTATCGCCAAGCGAAGGTCGGGTGTTCAGGGCTGAAAGCGAGGCTGTGATCGGCGCTGATGTGGCATTACCGATCGGCGCCGAGATTACCCCATCGCACGGGGTAAAAGCGCATGGTCCGGTTGGCACGGAAACCAAGGACGAGCACGCCCGCAAGCACGAGGGTACGGTCTACACCGTGGTTGGCCGACTCCCGAGGCGCGGCACGCCGTGGGATCGGGCCATTCTGGTGCCGATCGAAACCGTGTGGGAAACCCATGGTCTTGGCAATGGGCATCAAATCGAAGACGGACCGCTCGGCCCACCATTTGATGCGAAAGCTGTGCCGGGCGTCCCGGCCATCGTGGTCAAGCCGCGCGGGGTGGCGGACGCTTATATGCTGCGCTCAGCCTTTCGGCAGGGCGGCACGATGGCGTTGTTTCCGGCCGAGGTCCTGGTCTCGATTTATCGCAGCATCGGCGATCTGCGCGATGTGCTTCTGGTCGTGACGGCGCTGAATAATCTGGTGGTGTTGCTGGCGGTGCTGCTGGTCGCGGTCACCCTGGTTGGGCTGCGGCGGCGGGGCTATGCGATGCTGCGGGCGCTCCGTGCACCCCGCTCATATGTGTTCCTGGTGATCTGGCTCGGGGTGGCGATCCTGATTGCCGGCGGGTGTGTGGGGGGGCTGGCACTGGGATGGATTGCTGCCACCCTGGCTGCGGAGTGGATCGCGCAGGTCACCGGGCTGCATGCGGTTGCAACGCCGGGATGGTCGAAGTTGCGCTTGGTGCTGATCCTGCTGCTGGTCGGCAGTGCGCTTGCGGTGGTGCCCGCATGGCTCGCGGGGCGAACTCCGGTTTCGACCGCTTTGCGCGAGAGTTGAAGATTGCGTCCGGGCCCGCGTCGCCGCACTCTGGCGTGACAAAATGGGAGGAACCACATGGAACTCAGGGGCACGGTTGCTTTGGTCACCGGCGGCAATGGCGGGCTGGGGCAGCGGATTTGCCATGCGCTCGCCAAGGAAGGCGTCGATATCGCGGTGATGTATGCGCAGAGCCGCTATCAGGCGGAAGCGGTGGCGCGGGAACTCGCATCCACCTACCAGATCAACGCGGCCGCATTCGCGTGTAATATCACCGATGGCACCGCGATTGAGCGGCTGGTGGCCGATGTGACCGCGCGCTTCGGCCGGCTCGATATTTTGATCAACGATGCTGCCTTCAACAAGTCAGTGCCGTTCAGCGATCTGGACGATATGGACGACGCGCTGTGGGACAAGATCATGGCGATCAACCTCACCGGGCCGATGCGGCTGACCAAGGCGGTGGCGCCGATCATGAAGGCGCAAGGCCAGGGCCGGGTGGTCAATATATCGTCAGTGGCAGGGCTGACGCCGACCGGATCGTCGATTGCCTATGCAGTGGCGAAGGCCGGGTTGATCCATCTGACGCGCTGCATGGCGGTGGCGATGGCGCCGGAAACTTTGGTCAATTGCGTGGCGCCGGGATTGCTGGAAGGCACCCGCGCGACGGCGAATTTGCGCGCCGAGCAGGTCAGCAGTTCCGCCGCCGGTGCGCTGCTGAAAAAGGCCGCCGACAAGGATGATTGCGCCGACATGGTGGTGACGATGTGCCGGACCGAAACCATGACCGGGCAGACGATTGTGATCGATGCCGGGCGGGTGTTTCACTGAGGCAGGCCGGCCGATCGTCAGTGGTTGAATACCGAATGAGATCGCGCACCAAACCTGCGAAGTGACGAACCTGCCTTAATCCCCCAACAACGCCGCCGCGCAGGCATCAAGGATCGCGTCGGTGTCGAGGCCATATTCGCGATAGAGATCAACAATGTCGCCGCCCTGCCCGAAGCGGTCCGGCCCCAGCGGCACCACCCGTTGGCCGCGCACCGCGCCGAGCCAGGCATGGGCGGCGGGATGGCCGTCCAGCACCGTGACCAAAGCCGCATCGCGCGACAGCGGCGCCAGGATCGCCTCGATATGGCTTTGCGCGCCCCGATCGCCCGAACGACGCGCACGACCGGCGGCGAGCCAGCCGGCATGCAGCCGATCCGGGCTGGTGATGGCGAGCAGACCAGCACCGGGTTCTTCTGATGCAAGCTCGGCGAAGGCCGCCTCGGCTTCCTGCGCCACCGGACCCTGATAGGCGATGGCGATGCGGGCGCCTGGGGCGGGCGGCACAATCCAATGGGCGCCGGCAATGACGGCGGCGGGGTCAAGCGTGCGCACCGGTTGCAGCAATTGCCGGGTGGACAGCCGCAGCCATACCGCCGAGCCGTTCGGCTGCTGCATGTGGTGAAAAGCATAGCGCAGCAGGATGGCAGCTTCATCGACATAAGCAGGCTCGAAGCTCGCCAGTCGGTCGGTGCTGATGCCAAGCAACGGGGTGTTGATCGATTGGTGCTGGCCGCCCTCGGGGGCGAGGGTGATGCCCGACGGGGTCGATACCAGCAGAAACCGCGCATCCTGGTAGCAGGCATAGATCAGCGCATCGAGGCCGCGATTGACGAACGGATCATAAACCGTGCCGATCGGCAGCACCCGCGCGCCGTGCAGGCGGTCGGACAGACCAGCGGCGCCCAGCAGCAGAAACAAATTCTGTTCGGCAATCCCAAGCTCGATATGTTGCCCTTTCGGCGTCATGCCCCAGCGCTGGGCGCTGGCGAGTTTGGAATCGCGGAAGACATCATTGCGGGTATGCCGATCGAACACGCCGCGCCGGTTCACCCACGGGCCAAGGTTGGTGGAAACCGTAACGTCCGGCGATGTGGTGACGATATGGTCGGATAATTCCTTGAACGCGCCCTGGGCCCGGCCGATCTCGGCGAGGATTTCGCCAAAGCCACCCTGGGTCGAGGCTTTGCGGCCGGCAACGTTGGGGGCAGGCAATTGGTCTGGCACGGCGACAATCGGCGCCGACAGGAAGCGGCCTTCCGGCGTCATTTTAGTTGCGAATGGCGCGGCCTCGATCAGGGCGCCGACCGCCTCCGCATCATCGCCCAGGCCCTCCAACCTGTCCCATTCATGGTCGGGGCGGATATTCATCTCGCCACGGAACAACTCCATCTGTTCCTTGGACATCAGCCCGGCATGATTATCTTTGTGGCCCGCAAACGGCAGGCCCATGCCCTTGATGGTGTAGGCGATAAAACAGGTCGGCTGGTCGCCGGCGGCGGCCGCGGCCCGAAATTCCTCGATCAGCACATCGACATCGTGTCCGCCGAGATTGTTCATCAGCGCTGCCAGATCGTCATCGGAGAGCGTATCGATAATCGCGCGCACCCCAGCGTCCCGCCCGAGATCGGTGAGCAGGGTTTGCCGCCAGGCGGCACCGCCCTGAAAGGTCAGCGCCGAATAAAGCGAGTTCGGGCAGTCATCAATCCAGGCGCGCAGTTTCTCGCCGCCTGGCTTGGCAAAGGCGGCGAGCAGCTTGCGGCCGTATTTGATGGTGATGACGTTCCAGCCCATGTCGCGGAACAAGCCCTCAATCCGGCCGAACAGGCGGTCGGTGACGACTGAGTCCAGGCTCTGGCGGTTATAGTCGATTACCCACCAGACATTGCGGACATCGTGCTTCCATCCTTCGAGCAGGGCCTCGTAGATATTGCCTTCGTCCAATTCGGCGTCACCTGCAATGGCGATGTGGCGACCGGCGGGCAGGTCGTCGCGGCCGAGGCCATGGAGGCGAACATAGTCGGCCATCAACGCGGCAAAGCTGGTCATCGCGACGCCAAGCCCGACCGAGCCTGTGGAAAAATCGACCTCGCCGCCGTCCTTCACCCGGCTCGGGTAAGGCTGGGCGCCACCGAACTGGCGAAGGCCGCGCATCTGATCCACCGTCTGGCGGCCGTAGAGATAGTTGATGGCGTGGAACACCGGAGCGGCGTGCGGCTTGACCGCGACCCGATCCTGCGGGCGCAGGATGTCGAAATAAAGCGCCGTCATGATCGAAATGCACGACGCGCACGATGCCTGATGGCCGCCGACTTTCAGCCCGTCCCGGTTGGGGCGGATATGGTTGGCTTGGTGGATCATCCACGACGACAGCCACAGAAGCTTCCGTTCAACCTGGCGCAGCAGGGCAATATTTGCCATGATCTAAAGCCCCGCGAGGAAGGAAATCACGGCTGCGTTGACCTCCGCCGGGCGCTCCTGCTGGATCCAGTGACCGGCGCCCGCGATCAGCACCTGATCACGCAGCTTGGGCACGCTGGCGGGCATCGCTTCAAGGGCAGCCTTACCGAAGCCGGTAATGACCACATCGCGGGTTCCGGCGATGTACAAGGCCGGGATGGCAATGCCGGCGCCGGCCCACGGCACGGTTAGCGCCCAGTTGCGATCAATGTTGCGATAATAGTTCAAGCCGCCGCGAAACCCGCTACCGCGAAAGCGATCAGCCATGAAGTCGATATCGTCGGTGGTAAGCCAGGCAGGCAGGGTTTCGGGGTCGATACTGCGGGCGAGGAAGCCTGCGCCTGAGGGCAGGCTCAGCGCCATTCCATCCCGTGGCGGCGCATCGCCCGATCCGCTGAACAGCACCTTGCGCAAGGTGGCGGCGGGATCGGCTTCGAATTCGGCTTCGGCCACGCCCGGGGTCTGGAAATACTGCCAGTAGAAGTTTTCCACCCCGGCCGCCTTCAACGCCTGCAACGGCGCCACCATCCCGCGCGGGCGGAACGGGACGCTCATGGCGACCACGGCGCGAAACAGATCGGGGCGCAGCAAGGCGCAATTCCAGGCGACATTGGCCCCCCAGTCATGGCCAACGACGACCGGATGGGCATCGCCGTAATGGGCGGCAAGGCCAACGATGTCACCGACGAGCTGCATAATGTTGAACGAGTCTACCTCGATCGGCGAGTCACTGCGGCCGTAGCCGCGCATATCGGGGGCAACAACCTTGTAGCCGGCGGCGGCCAAGGCTGGGATCTGATGGCGCCAGGAATAGGCAAGTTCCGGCCAGCCATGGCACAGGATTACCAACGGGCCCGCGCCGGCTTCAACGACGTTGAGGCGTATGCCATTGACCTGAACATCGCGGCGGGTAGGGGACATTGGCGGCTCCGGTTAAGACTTCGATGCACCAGACCATGGCGGCGACATATCCCGCAAGCACGCCGCGATCGCAGCAGGCAGGTCTTCGGCGATCAGGCCCGGTCCAATGGTGGTTGCGGCCGCGCCGTGCAGCCATGCGGCGGCGCAGGCAGCGTCCCAGGCCGGCATTCCCTGGGCCAGCAGGCCGGCGATAATCCCCGCGAGCACATCGCCGGCACCGGCAGTGGCGAGCCAGGGTGGCGCATTGGCGTTGATCGCCACCCGGCCATCGGGGGCGGCGATGATGGTGTCGGCACCTTTCAGCAGCACCACAGCCCCGGTTATCGACGCCGCCGCCCGGACGGCCGCGACACGGTCGGCACCAAGAGGGCCGAAAACGCGGGCAAACTCGCCGGCATGCGGGGTAAGGACCGTGGCCCCGCGCAAAGCATCGGGTTTGCCGGCACAGGCGGTGATGGCGTCAGCATCAACGACGATCTGGCGGCCCGAGGCGAGCAGCAGAGGCAGATTCGCCTGGGCCACCGCATTACCAAGGCCGGGGCCGCAGACCCAGACTTTGCGCCTCGCGTCCGACAATAGCGATGTGACGTCGGTGCTATCGACCAGTAATCCTGGTTCGCCGGTGCGATAAATATCGGCGGCTTCCGGCTGGCAGGCGATGGTCAGCATCCCCGCACCGGCGCGACGGGCGGGCGCGGCGGGAAGGCGGGCAGCGCCGGTCATCGCACCCCCTCCGACGATGGTGACGTGGCCGCGCGTATATTTGTGGGCGGTGACATCGGGGCGCGGCAGTCGCCACAAGGCCGGATCGTTCTGCCAGCAGCGTGGTTGGACGGTTTGCAGCACCGCATCCGGCAGGCTGATATCTGCGAGGATAACTTCACCGCACAGCGTCCGACCTGGCAGCAACAGATGCCCTGGCTTCTTGCGGAAAAAAGTGACGGTCAATGCCACCGGAGTGACCACCCCACGCATTGCGCCGGTTGCACCGTCCAGCCCGCTCGGCACATCAACGGCCGCGATCCGGCGGGCAGCGGCGAGCACATCAGAAATATCAGGCGCGAGATCGCGTTGCAGGCCAGCACCGAAAATCGCATCGATCACCAGATCGACGCGTGCGGCCTCGCCGGGCGCGAACGGCACGATCGGCCCGCGCCAGCCCGCGGCTGCAGCGGTCGCATCACCGCGTGGGGGGGCAGTGATTGCCACTGCCACCGGCCAGCCAATCTGGGCTAGGCGCCGCGCTGCGACATAGCCATCGCCGCCGTTGTTGCCAGGGCCGCATAGCACAAGCACGCGGCACGGCGGGAAGCGCCGGCGGATGGCGTCGGCCACCGCGCTGCCGGCGGCCTCCATTAAATCGGCAACCGGATGTCCCAAAGCGATTGCCGCCGCATCGGCCTGGGACATTTCGACGGGCGCCAGCAGTTCCAACGTCATGCGAGATTGCACGAGCCGGTCACTTCGGCGAACCGATGGCGGCGAGCACGCGTCCGGCTTGGACGGCGGCATCCGAATGAGGCGCGATTTTGAGCAACGTTTCCAACAACGCCCGTGCCACCGACGGGTTGTCGCGCGCCTGCTGGGCCTCAGCATAATGCAAATAATTGATGTCGCATTTCGGCATCAGGGCGATGCCGGCGTCCCATTGCGCAAATGCCTCGGAATCACGGCCAGCCTTGAACATGATCGATGCAGCAATATCATAGTTGGGGCAAAATTGCGGGCTATGCGCGATGCCGCGGCGCAGCACCTGGATCGCCTCGTCAACCCGGCCCTGGGCGGCGATGGTCTTGCCCAGATCGGCGAAATCGTCAGCGCCAACCGAGGATTTGTCGGCCACCACCAATCGCTGGAGTTGTTCGGCGGCCTGATAGTCACCCTGGTAATAGCGAATGGCCCCAAGCACGCTGCGCGCAAGCGTGCTGTCGGCGCTCTGCATATCAAGTCCCGCACGATAATAGGCTTCCGCCTGGGTCAGCTCACCAAGTACGGCAGAGGTGACGGCGAGGTTCATGCGCACGAACGGGTTGCGCCTGTTAGGATCTGCGGCGAGCACCCGCAACTGCGCCTGATGGGACTCCCGCCAGTGGTTGCGGCGAGCCTGGGCGGAGGCGACACTGATCCAGTAGGTTGCAACCTCGGAATGCAAGGTCGCCAGATTCTGCAACAGATTGACTGCGCGGGCCTGCTGATACTCGCAATTCTGCATATAAACCGCGCTCATCCGCACGATCACGGTGCTGAATTTGCGATCCGCCGCCACTTGTTCGGCAGCCGACAGCACCGTCGCCATGGTGGCGCAATCGCGTTTGTTGGACGCAATAAAAAAGCGCTGAAGATACGCGCCAAGCCGATCGGTGGAATTAGCCGGCAGGGATTGTGCTTGGCGGAACAAAGCGTCCGCCGCCTGCGGATCGCTGCCGAATAGCACGTTGGCCGCCGACCAGTAGGGCAGCACCAATCTGGGGTCGTAGGCGCGGGCCCGCTCCCAGGCGAGCAGCGCCTCATCGGTGCGACGCAGACGTTGCAATGCCTCACCATAGGCATGGTAGGCCACTGCGAGTTCGGTTTCGGGGATGGGCGGCTCGGTTTCGACCATGCGTTGGACGAGTTGCGACAGGGCTGCGATATCTTGCGGAGTTCGGGCGCTTTCACCCATAAAAGCCGCGAGCACCACCGGCTGAATAGTTTCGAACACGTAGTTCGCCAGCCCGCCCATCAGCCTTTCCCAATCAGCGAGCTTACCATGGGCCGCGCGCGCTGGATTGCCGGGCACCCGCGCCACCATCGTCACGTTGTCGCCGTCCAGCAGCATTTCGCCATCGATGGTGATTTCCCGCCCGGTGAGGTTTCGCAGATAGCGAAACAATGCCTGCAAACTGAAGGAGCCATCCGCCGCGGCAATATCATTGCGTCGTGCAGCGGCAGCACTTTTCAGTTCGCCCGTGTCGAATGAACTGATCGCCCGACGGCGGAGAATCATTTCGTCGAACAAATGCTTAGCCACCACCTCGCCGGTGATGCCGCGCTGGGCCATTCCCGGGGGTACGTCAAAGGCAACCACGGTCAAGGTCTGGCGATAGGCCTCCCGCAACATGACCAGGGGCACGATGATCAACGCTGCCAGAACGCCGCTGGCAATGATAATATTGCGCGCGACCATCAGGCGATTGGTAACCCAGCTAAACCGCGTGTTGCGGGCGTAGTTGTTCAGGGATTGGCGCGTGAGTTCCACCGCCTCGGACATGCCGACAATACGGATCCCCGGCTTGGCACAATCCTCGGCCACGGCGAGGCCTTCGCGGGGGGGGACGCGTTCGCTGTCAGACCCGGCCGGCAATGCCTTTGTGGTCGGCTGGCCGTCGCCGACGTCATCCAACGGCGTTATGCCCTGCAAAGGCCGCCAGCATCGCATCCCGCGCGACGAAATCGCCCTCGGCATGCACTGGCTGGATGCAGACATGGGTGGCGCCAGCGGTGAAATGGGCGTCGATACCTTTCCGAACCGTCGCCGCATCGCCCCACAGCACCATTGCATCGATGAAGCGGTCAGTGCCGCCCTCGGCGAGGTCGGCCTCGGAAAAGCCAATCCGCAGCCAGTTGTTACGATAATTCTCGAGCGCCATGTAACGCGACAATTCCGCCCGGCCGAGCGCGCGGGCACGCACCGGATCGGTTTCGAGGCAAAATTTCTGCTCCACCGCAAGCCACTTGTTCGGCCCGAGAATGGTTTTGGCCTCGGCGGTGTGGGCGGGGGTAACATTATAGGGCAACGCGCCACGGGTGCGGGCGGCGGCAAGCTTCAGCATCAGTGGCCCGAGGGCTGCCAGCGCCACCGGCCAGTCGGCGCTGTCCGTCGTGCCGCGCTCCATTGCATCCAGATAGGCGCGCATTTCCGGCACTGGTTTGCCATAGACATGACCGCGCACCCCTTCAACCATCGGCCGATGGCTAACCCCGAGGCCGAGAATGAATCGGTTGCCATAAAGCGCGTTCAGGCCGCGCATGGCCTGGCGCGAGGTGATCGCGTCACGGGCATACATATTGGCGATCGAGCTGCCGATGTTGAGGGTCTTGCTCGCCCCGAGCATGTGGCCGGCGAGACTAACCGCCTCATGCCCACGGGATTCGGGATACCACAGGGTGGAAAAGCCGAGCTTTTCCACATGACCGACGAACGCGCCGATCTCGGCTGGGAGTATTTTGTCGATGGGATACCAGACGCCGAGTTTGCCTAGGTTCATGAAAAAGTCCCTTTAGGAGCGAAGAAAAAGTATGTTCTTTTTGTGAACAAAAAGAACCAAAAAAACTTTTTGATAATTATTGCCGTTGGCGTGACCACTCGGCGAGTTCGCACGCCAACGGCAACAAAGCAGTGAAGTTTTTTTGCTTCTTTGTTTTCAAACAAAGAAGACCTTGCCTCAATCAATCTTAATTGAAACCGGCGGCGCACCCGCCAGCACCGCCCGCATCCACGCGCCCGCGCCGGCAATCGCTGCCCGACCCGCGGCAAGCTGCAACTGAAACAATGGCCAGACATGAACCATTTCCGGCCAGATTTCCAACGTCACCGCAACATCGGCGGCACCCGCCACTCGGGCGAGGCGGATCGCGCCATCGAGCAGGGTTTCCGCCGCGCCAACCTGGATCAACAGCGGCGCAAGGCCGGGGAAATCGCCATAGAGCGGCGCCGCCAGCGGGTCGCGCGAATTGGCGCCGTTAAGATACAGCC
>JACMOQ010000496.1 GCA_014377905.1 Acetobacteraceae bacterium
GCGGGCAGTTCCACATCCAGATCATTGCGACCTGGCTGGGCGATGAGGGGGCGAAGATCGATCATACCGTTAGATTGCCACGCCCCCCGCCCTGCGCCTAGAGGCAGGACATTCGCACCACATACGTCACCCCAAACCGCATCGCCACCGTGCCATCCACCAACGCTTCCCCGGTAATTTTTGCCCGCCCACGCGTCGGGTCGCGCGGGGATGGCGTCGCCGCGGTCCAGCGCGCCACCACATCGTAGTGCGTGTCAGGCCGCACCGGCAGGAAAAACCGGGTTTCGTTCAACGCGTAACCCGCCACCACCGCAACATGCTGAATGGCGCGGACCATCAACCCGATCGCCGCGCCCTGGGAATGCAGCCCCGACGCGCACAGGCCTTCAAAATAAGACGCCTTCGCAGCGTCCTCGTCCAAATGAAACGGCTGCGGATCGAATTTGCTGGCGAAGTCGATAATCTCCGCCCGCGACAGCGTGAAGCTGCCGCAGGGGAAATCAACGCCGAGCGGAAGGTCGTCCAGATACAGCAAGCTTACGCGGCGGCTTTGGCTAGGCGCCGCGACCGATGCAGCACGAATTCGGTATACCCGTTCGGTTGGGCGCGACCCTGCAGCACCAGCTCGCACGCCGCCTTGAAGGCAATCCCGTCATAAGACGGCGCCATTGGCGTATACAACGGATCGCCCGCGTTCTGCCGATCCACCACCAGCGCCATGCGCTTCATCGTCGCCATCACCTGCGCGTCAGTCGTGACGCCCTGGTGCATCCAGTTGGCGATATGCTGGCTCGAAATCCGCAAGGTGGCGCGGTCCTCCATCAGCCCGACATCATGGATGTCGGGCACCTTGGAACAGCCAACCCCCTGGTCGATCCAGCGCACCACGTAGCCGAGAATGCCCTGGACGTTGTTGTCGAGTTCAAGCTGAATTTCCTCGGGCGACCAGTTCGCCCGGTCGGCGAGCGGCAGGGTCAGCAGATCGGCGCGTGTGGCCGCGGCCCGTTTGGCGATCTCGGATTGCACCGATCCCACATCGACCATGTGGTAATGCAGCGCATGCAGGGTGGCAGCCGTCGGTGACGGCACCCAGGCGGTGTTGGCGCCGGCGCGGGGATGGCCGATCTTCTGCGCCAGCATGTCGGCCATCCGGTCCGGGGCCGCCCACATGCCCTTGCCGATCTGGGCGCGGCCACGCAAGCCGCTGGCCAGGCCAACATCAACATTGTTGTTCTCGTAGGCGCCAATCCACACGCTGCTCCGCATGTCGCCCTTGCGCACCATGGTGCCGGCTTCCATCGAGGTATGGATTTCATCGCCGGTCCGATCGAGGAACCCGGTATTGATGAACGCCACCCGATCGCGCGCCGCGTAAATGCAGGCGGCGAGGTTGGCCGAGGTCCGGCGTTCCTCGTCCATGATGCCCATTTTCAGCGTGTTGCGCGCCATGCCAAGCATGTCTTCAACGGCTGCAAACAGATCGGACGCAAACGCTACCTCGTCCGGCCCGTGCATCTTGGGCTTGACGATATAAACCGATCCCTGGCGCGAATTCATCCGCGCCCCGTTCACGTCGTGCAGCGCAATCAGGCTGGTGATAACGGCGTCCATAATAGTCTCCGGCGTTTCCGCGCCAGCGTCATCAAGGATCGCATCGGTGAACATGTGATGGCCAACATTGCGCACCAGCATCAGGCTGCGTCCGGCGACCGTCACGCGGCCACCATCAGCTCCGGTATAAACCCGGTCCGGGTTCAAGCGGCGTTCCAGCGTGCGGCCGTCCTTGGCAAAGCACGCCGACAGGGTGCCGTTCATCAGCCCGAGCCAGTTGCGGTAAATTTCCACCTTGTCGTCGGCATCGACCGCTGCAACCGAATCCTCGCAATCCATAATCGTGGTCAGCGCAGACTCGATCACCACGTCGGCAAGCCCGGCCGGATCGTCACGCCCGATCGGGTGGCCGCGGTCGATCAGCAGTTCGATATGCAGCCCGTTATGGCGCAGCAATACCGCCGTGGGGCTGGAGGCCTCGCCGCGATAGCCGATGAACTGCGCCGGATTGGCCAACGGGGTGCTGCCGGCGACCAGCGCGCCGCCAACCACCGTATAAGCCGTCGCGGCGGTGTGGCTGGCACTGGCGAGCGGGGCCGCATCGTCCAGAAACGCCTTGGCGCGGGCCACGACCTTGGCGCCACGGATCGGGTTATAGCCGCCGGCGCGGGTGGCGCCACCATCCTCGGCAATCGCGTCAGTGCCATAAAGCGCGCCGTACAGGCTGCCCCAGCGCGCATTGCCGGCATTCAGC
>JACMOQ010000497.1 GCA_014377905.1 Acetobacteraceae bacterium
CACGGGCGACGGGGCCAGGATCAATATCACCGAACACCGCGTCGCCGACAACGATCAGGTCGCACAGTGCCACCGCCGGAACAGCATGCCCCAATGGCCGATCAAGCAACATCGTTGTTTCCCCCATCACCGGCATGAGTTCCGGCCGCTCCTCTGCGATTCGTGATGGCGGGAACTGCCTAACGCTGCTTGTCGCGCCGGCGAAATGTGGGGGGAGGCCGACCATAGCGGCTGCGGCCATCCACATCCACAACCTGTCCGGCGGCCCGGCAAGATTGCTCCCTGACGGCGCGCCGATCACCCGACCGCCTAGATTCGCCAGCCACGAGATCACAAGCGCCAGCCATTCAGCCTGGCCATAGCTGCGATCGGCCGCTGACCAGCCCGGCAAGGCGAGCGCCAGCACCGGACCGATCCGATTGAACACGACATCGCAACTGCCGACGTCCGTCCGCCCGATGTCCACTCGCGTGGTCAGCGTGCCATCCGCAAGCAGACGCTGCTCCCAGCGTGCACCGACCAGGGCATTCAGGTCATGGCGATGGATCTGCCAGCCGCCGCGCTGATGCAACGCGGCGGCCACGGCATTGGCACTGGGGTCCAGGGCATGGCCCAGGATGAGCGCCCGCATCGGGGCCGGCATTAGGCGGCTCAGCCCGGTCCGCTGTCGAACAGCCGCTTGGCCTGGCCCGAACCGGCCGCCATCGCAGCGTTGAGTCCGGCGTTGTCGTCTTCGCCCGCCAAGGCGCCCTGGCTCAGGTCTGGGCGCAGTTCGTTGCCGATAAACGGGCCACCGCCCTGTGCGCCTCCGCCACCGCCGACGGCTGCTTCCAGCGCCGCGATCCGTGCCAGCAGCTCTGCGACCGTGCCGCCGCCACCGTCACCCAGGCCGCCACCAAAGCCGCCACCCAAATCGCCGGGTCGCCCATCGGCCAGCTTTTCGGTGAACTTCCCATCCGATAGCTTGTTTTCCACCAATGTCTTGTCTGGCAGGCGCTTCTCAGTCGCGAGATTTTTTTCGATCTCCTTGAAGTCCTTGCCTTCCTTGACGTCCTTGTGTTCCTTGAAATCCTTTTCCTTGATTTCCTTGCCGTCCTTGGTGTCTTTATGCAGTTCTTTCTGCAGCTCCTTGTCCTTGATGAACTCCTTGTGCTCCTTGATGTCCTTGCGGAGCTCCTTGTGCAGTTCCTTGTCTTTGATGATTTCCTTACGTTCCTTGATTATTTTACCGCACTTGACCTGTAGCGTGGCCGTCATCGTGGCGGCCGCCGCTGAAATTCCGGTCACCGCAACGCAGGTCGCCACTCCAGCATAGGATTTAGAATTGGGCGTCGAACTGCCGGTGAAGCTGGTGTTCGCCGCCGTTCCTGGCCAGCAATCGCCGACATCGCCGCGGTTATGATTTAACTCCAGATCGCGCTTGCCATCGGCCTGCATCAGCGCGACCCAATAATGGTTCTCGTCGCGGTTGTTGGTTTGATTCTCATCGACATGCCAAATCAACAGGCCCGATCCGGGGATCGATACATCGAAGGCACCCGTTGCCTGGCGATTTTCGACGAGGAAATATTCCTTTCCTGCCGTGCCATCCTTCCACAACCGATAGACAGTGTGGCCGGATTTGACGTCGGGAATCTGGATCGTTGCATTGACGGTGCGATTGTCGATCTGCACCCAGCCCTGATTTGCTTTGCACCAGGCACTGGGGTGACACGGCTTGTCGCCGCCGCCACCCCAACTGCCACTTGCCATTAAGCACCAGTTGCCGATGCCTTCCGATGAATTGTCGGTGTCATACAGGTCGGGGAAGCCGAACAGCAGATGGCCGAGTTCGTGTGAACAGACGCCGATCTTGCAATCTTCGGGCACGGTCAAATAGCCGAACACCTTGGTTGCATCGACCGACTGTGCGCCACCCTCGACAACCCATTTGTGCGACCAGATATCGCCAGGATTGGAATTGGTTTCCGCTCCGGTGCCGGCATGGACGACAATGAAGGCATCGACAAAGCCATTGCCATCATTGTCATACGACGTGAAATTGACCGACGGGTCGGCGGCATTCAGGGCATCTCGCGCCATTGTCTGGGCATTTGGCGACGCGGCCCCCATTCCTGAAGCACCGTGGGCATATTCGCTAAGTTTTTTGGGCAGGCGGAACGGACCGACGACATCGCCCTGGATGTCGATAAGGCCGTTGGTGACCTCCGAATAATAGTCACGTACGCTCTTCTTGGCACCATTCTGGGCGAAGAACAGATCGCGGAAATGCTGCTGGGTTGCGGTCATCTGCTTGTCGCTGAAATCAACCAGCACGACGATGACACGCAATGTACCGCGCAGGGGCGCGCGATCAGCGCCAGCAGAGCGGATGACGCTGGGAGAGGTGCCGAGCGGGAATTCATCGGGCGGAATAATGACGCCGTCGTTGAGGCCGAGCGCGCGCGGTTCGGACACTCGGATCGATAGCGATTCGTTGCTGCCAAGGCTTTTCTGGACGCTCTTCAGCGCCGTATTGAACTTTTCGCGCGATTTCGGCGACATGGAGACAGCGCAGCGATTGCCATCATCACTCTCGCGGGCAGCAGCAAAGATTTTGAGTGTATTGGATACGAGATCCTGATCGGTCACCACAATTCTCCCTGAAAAGACTGTATCGGCGCGACTCGTTATCTTCAGTATAGGATTGCCTATTTAATGGAGTCAATGTCGTGGATTCTGATACTACGTAGTCAACCAGAGATAACGCAATATTAATTAACTTAACCCACAGGTTAGGCATCAACTTTCGCTGAAACAGGGCCGATATCCTACTTGTGCGATAAAGGCAGAGGACAAGAGTGACTTTGGTCCAATCTTGATCATGACCGGAAGATGACGGTGCGGTGATGACGATGATGGACATGAACATATGGACGCAGCGGTCGTGGTGGGTCTGAATATTGTGCCAGTCCACGATCATGCCGAACATGTTCTCGACCTTGTGGCGCTGGCGGTAGAGGGTCCGGTCGAGCCGGAGAGGCATTTTGCGGTTGATCTTTGACGGGATGCTCAGGGTGAAGTCGTGCTCGTCCAGGCGTGGCAGAGCCAAGTGGCATCACAGCTAGGGTTGCCGAGCAGCACGTTGGCCTTGGCCAAGGTATCGAGCAATTATTGCCGCCTTCGCCGGATCGGCTTTGCGGCTGTGGGTAGCGATTAAACTCTCTTCGCCACCCTACCTGCGAAAATCAATTCGGACCCACGTTCGGACCCAAAAACCCAAGCGTCTTTTCGGCATTCCGCCCGAAGGGCGTATCTCTTGATCATCAAAAATAATTGGTCGGGGAGAGAGGATTCGAACCTCCGGCCCCTGCCTCCCGAAGACAGTGCTCTACCAGGCAGAGCTACTCCCCGACCGGGACCGGACTGACGTCCAGTGCAGGGCGAGGGCGTCCCTAGCGGGGGGTGGGGGGAAGCGCAACCATCAATGGCCGAGCGTGGTCAGCCAATGCTGGTGCCGCACCATCTTCTCGCGCGGTGACCCGTCGCGGGCAGCAGCGGCTTCGGCGGCCTCGATCGTTCGCCAGTCGGCGAAGCTGGTCGGTCGCACCCCGCGCTCGGCGAGCAAGCGGTCGAGGCCTTCGCCCCCTGCCTTTTCACCGCCTGCCGGCATCGCCGCAACGATCTGCTCGGCGACTTCCTGGCCATCGGGCCGGTTGGTGCCGATCGTCCCCGATGGCCCGCGCCGCGCCCATCCGACGCAATAGAGCCGTTCGGCGATACGGCCCTGGTCGTTGGCGAACTTGCCGCCGCGATCGTCATAGGGGACGCCGTCGATCGGCGGGGTCGAATAGCCGATGCAGCTGACCACCAGCGGCGCCGGGATGGCATAGGTTTCGCCGGTGCCGACGCTCCCCCCGCTCTCGTCGAGCTTGGTCCGCTCGGCGATCAACCGCTCGGCC
>JACMOQ010000498.1 GCA_014377905.1 Acetobacteraceae bacterium
ATCGCGGGTGTTGTGGTCACCACCATGGTCGATATGCAGAATATCGAACAGCTCGGCGAATTGCTGCGCCGCGGCATCAATCATCGCCGCCTGTTCATCAGCATTAAGTGGTTGGGCAATAGCCTGATTGCCGGCAACTCCCGGCTTTAGCGCCAAAGTATTATTATCCATCATAAACCGTTTACCTGCTCATCTGAACAATTGATAACAACTCCTAGCGGTTTCGCGCCGATATGCCAAGCGACCCCACGGCCAAATCGGGGAACCTTCTTGAACGTGTCATCTTTAGATCAATTTCCATTCATCGCGAGGCTGAGGCGAAATGCTTGGACAGCAAAACGGTTGCGCTCGGCGATGACATTTTCCATTGACCATGCTTGAAGTCGCCGGACGAGGTGCCTAGTGTGGTTGCGTTCGCAGGCTCGCAGCAACCGCGATCTGATCGCGGCGATCGCAAGCTCCGACGCCGATGTGCCACCATGGAAGGTTTTGTCTGATGATCGATTTTTGCCAGGTGCCCCACGCCGTCGCTCGGCGTGCGCTGTTCGGGCTTGCCGGCGTGCTGGCGATTGGCGGTGGGCGCCCCGCCCGCGCGGCGGGACTGGCCATGCCGCAGGGTAAGGTCGTGCTGTCTGTTTCAGGGTCGATCAAACAAAGCAACAAAGACGGCGCGGCGGAATTGGACATGGACATGCTGGAGGCGATAGGCAGCGCGTCCTTCAAAACCAGCACCCCATGGTACGACACGCCGGTCACCTTCAGCGGCGTGCCGATGGCCAAGCTGCTCGATGCGCTCGGGGCGTCCGGCACCACCCTCACCGTTTACGCGCTGAACGACTACAAGACCGATATTCCGATCGAGGATTTCCGCAAATTCCCGGCTATTCTCGCGACCAAACGCGATGGCGCCTACATGCCGGTACGCGACAAAGGGCCGCTTTTCATTGTCTACCCCTATGATTCTGACCCCATTCTCAAGCACCAGGTTTATTACAGCCGGTCGGCCTGGCAGGTGGCGCGCATGGTGGTTCGTTAGCTGGACCCCTTGCCGTCTGCCGCGCCAGGCACCGACAACCACGCGCTGATCGCCAGTCCGCGCTGGATCAAATGGCTGGTTGGACTGATTATGGTGCTGCTGGCGGCGGCAACAATCGGCATGTCCGCCCTCATCGCCGATCGCCAGGAAACGTTGCAACGCGTCGCGAGGTATAATCTCACTTGGCTGCTCAGCCAGGCCGCCACTGAGACCATCCGCCTTGTCGAGGCAATCTCCGCGACGGCCGTTCCTGGGACCAAGATCGACCGCAATGATGTCGATTTGCGCGTCGATATCGTGATGAACCGGTTGCAAATGCTCAGTGATGGTGAAGTGGGGGCGTTTCTGCGCGCCAACCCAGACCTTGAGGCAACCGTCGCGGCTATGCGAAAGGGGCTCGCTGATGCCGGGGCACTGGTCGATGGGCTGCCCAATCCCGAGGTGGCGCGTCGCTTGCGAAGCATCCTGGAACCATTAGTACCCAGATTGGTTCAGCTCGCGGCTGCCTCCAACCAGCGCAGTGGTGAAATGGTGGCCACCGATCAGCACGAACTCAGCATGCTGCACTGGGCGCTGACCGCGCTCACTTTTGCGATGATGGCGTCAGTGGTCCTGCTGCTTGCCGTCATCGGATGGGTGCGGGGGCGGTTGCTGCGCCAGTTGACGGCGGCGAAAATCGTCGCCGAGGCAGCCAATGCGGCCAAATCCCGGTTTCTGGCCAATATGAGCCACGAATTGCGCACACCGTTGAACGGGGTGCTCGGCATGCTCGATCTGCTCACCCACGAAACATTGCCAAAACTAGCGGCCGATTATGTCCAGGTTGCCCATCGGTCCGGAATTTTTCTGCTCGACCTGATTTCGGGCATTCTGGATTTCTCGCAGATCGAAGCTGGACGGATGGAGCTCGATGAAAAGGTCGTTGATCTGCGCGTGCTGATCGAAGACGTTGTCGCAATGCTATCGAATACGGCGCGGTCAAAAAAACTCGCCATCAAACTCAATGTCGGCCCAGGGTTGGCGCCGTTTTATTTGGCCGATCCGGTTCGGCTACGCCAGATACTGGTCAATCTGGTGGGCAACGCGATCAAGTTCACCGAACACGGGCATATCGAAATCAGGGCAAGCGTTGCCGAGAAGTCCAGCCTGCATCATGTGGTACGAATCGATGTCGCAGACACCGGCGTAGGCGTGGCTCCCGACAAGCTCAGCCAGATATTTGAACCTTTCACCCAGGCAGATATTTCCAGCACCCGCCGCTACGGTGGCACCGGGCTGGGGTTGACCATCGCGCGCAATCTGGTGACCTTGATGGGCGGCGAAATGAGCGTGCAAAGCACGGTCGGCGTCGGGTCGGTGTTCAGTTTCACCGTGCTGCTTCAACTAGCCAACGGCAAGAAAATCGATTTAAAAACATAGCCTTGGAGCCGCGCCGGTGCGGTATGATGGCCACCAGGTCAAGGCCGGGAGTTGTTCTTCCAGCTTGGATGGCAGTTGCCGCGACATCCCTAAAGCGACGTGAGCGCGGCGCCGATTGTCGCGACCTCGGCATCGGTCAGCTCGGGGTAAATCGGCAGGCTCAGCACCTCGGCCGCGGCGGTTTCGCTGGCCCGACATCCCGCCGGGCCCAGCGCCAGGCGGCCATGATAGGCCGGCTGAAGATGCACCGGTTGCGGGTAATGCACCCCAGTGCCAATGCCAGCCGCGCGCAATTGGGCCTGAACGTCGGACCGGTTGCGCAGGCGCAGCACATATTGGTGAAACACATGGGTGCCGCCAGCGCGCCGCGCCGGGGCCAAACTTGGTATCGCGGCATCAAAGGCCGCCGCGATTGCCTGACGGCGCGCGTTGCCGGCATCGAGATGCGGCAGCTTCACCCGCA
>JACMOQ010000499.1 GCA_014377905.1 Acetobacteraceae bacterium
ATCGAAATCAGGGACACCACCGAGCTATCCTTGATCAACGAAATAAACTGCCCGGCAAGCGGCGGCACCATGCGCGCCAACGCCTGGGGCAGGATCACCAGCCGCAGTGCACGCAGCCGCCCCATGCCGAGCGCCAGCGCCGCGTCCCACTGGCCAACCCCGATCGACTGGATGCCGGCGCGCAGGATTTCAGCGACATAAGCACCTTCGAACAGCGCCAGCACGATCATCGCGCTGAGGAAGTTTTTCAGCAAACGCGGCTCGCCAAAAGCAATCTCAATTGCGGCAAGCGTGCCTGGGCTTGCGGTGCGGACCGCCACATCGATGCCAAGCAGCGGCATAATCTGGCTCGATACGAAGAAATACCCCACGAAAATCAGCACCAAGGGCGGCGTGTTGCGCATCAGTTCGACATAGGTTCGCCCGACCAGCCGCGGCAGCAACTGCGCCGATGATCGCAACACCGCAATCACCATGCCGAAGAGTGCCGCGAGCACCATGCTCCACAGGCTCAAGCGCAGTGTGGTGAGCAATCCTTGCAACAGCAGATTGGCCACCCAGCCGCGCTGATCGTCCCAACGGATAAGGTAGTTCGGTATCGACGCCCAGTTCCAGCGGTAGTTCAGCACCGTCTGCACCCGAAACGCGATGAAAGCGACGAATGCCGCGACCCCCAAAAGGATCACGGCATCCAGCCAGCTAAGTTTTTTTAACGCGGAAATGATCAGGCTTGGGTCTGCGGCAGCCAGGCCCGGCCTTCGAACCAGTAATGGAAGCGGTCGGCCAGAAAGCCATCGGCTTTGCGCCCGGCAATCCACGCGTTTAGCGCAACAACCCCGGCCGGATCGCCCTTGCGGATCGCCATGGCGTCGCGCTGCGGCTCGATGGCCTTTTCCACCGGCAGATACAGGGTCGCCGCATTGTCGACGGCGGCAAAAGCCGGCTTGGGGGTGGAGGTAAACCACGCCATCGCGTTGCCATTCAGCAACTCCTGCAGCGCCTGCGCGTCATCATCGAACTGACGCAAAGTGGCTTTCGGCAGCTTGGCCTGCACCACCGGCACCGCATTGGTGCCACGGCGGGCAACCACCGTGAAATCGGCGCGGTTGAATGCGTCAAGGCTGGTGAGCCCCGGCGCCGTCTTGCGGCTGGCCACGAAATGAACCCCGCTGAACGAATAGGCATCGGTGAAATCGACGCTTTCAAGCCGCGCCGGGGTCACGGTCATGCCGCCGATGATCACATCGAAATTGCCCGCCAGCAGCGCGGGAATAATGCCATCCCAAGCCGTGGGCATCGGTTCATGCGTGACCCCGAGATCGGCGGCGAGCCGGGCGCCGACATCAAGCTCGTAGCCGATCAGCTTGCCGGTCTTGTCGCGCATCGCCCACGGCACGAACGTCGACAGCCCCGCGCGCAGCACGCCGCGCGATTTGATGTCGTCGATTACACTGCCGGCGGCGAAGGCAGGGGGGGCAAAGGCCGCAACGGCTGCACCCTGCAGCAAAGTTCTACGTTTCATGTCAGCTCCTCGGTTGATCAGTGCGTAGCCGGTGTTCCAGCCAGCTCGCAAGCCAGGACATCGTCGTGGTAACCACGAGATAGATCAAGGCAACGGTCAGCCATACCTCAAACGTCATGAAGGTGTCGGCGATAATGTTGCGGCCTTCATTGGTCAGATCGAAAATCGCGATGGCGCTGACGATGGCGGAATGCTTCACCAGGCTGATCGACAGGCTGGTCAGCGGCGGCAGCACAATCCGCAACGCCTGCGGCAGAATGATGAAGCGATAGATGTAGCCCCTGGTGAGGCCAAGGCTTTGCCCGGCTTCGGTTTGCGCCCGCGGCACCGCCAAAATCCCGGCACGGATAATCTCGGCGGCAAACGCGCCCTCGAACAACCCCAGCGCCAGCACCCCGGTCGCCTCGCGTCCGATGCCCAATATCGGGGCCAGAACGAAATAGAACAAATAAAGCTGCACCAGCAGCGGCGTGTTGCGGATCACCTCGACATAAATGCGCGCCAGACCACGACCGACGATGCTGCGTGACAGCAGCAGCAACGCCGCCATCAGCCCGGCAAAAATAGTCACCCCGAATGCCAGTGCCGATATCCGCAAACTGACCCCGAGGCCACGGATCAGCGGCCCGGCATAAAGCTCCCCGTCGATGACCCGCACAACGAATTGCGGGATCTTGTGCCACTGCCAGCGATACGGCATCGCCCCGGCCCCGACCGTGATGCCCCAGCCGGCAAGCACGATCAGCACCACAAAGGCGCATGCCTGCACCATGTCGGAACGGTTAAAGCGGCGGGACAAAATCGAACGCCCCGGGTTGTGCGGCCGCGACGTTGCGACCGCACGCCGTCTCGGTCAACATGGCGCATCGTCACAGGAGCATCGCCGCCATGACCGCCCTTCCGCCGAGCGACCGACAACTCGGCCTCGCCGCCACCGCGCGCCGGGTGCTGCCGGCTGGCGGCTTTGGCAACCTTACCTCCGACATCATCATCGCCCGCGGCGCTGGCGGCCGGGTATGGGATGAAACCGGCAACGAATATGTCGATTTCCTGCTCGGCTCCGGCCCGATGCTGGTCGGCCATGCCCATCCGGATGTCACGGCGGCGGTTATCGAGCAGGTCAAGTTGGGAACGACGTATTTCGCCAATAACCGCCACGGCATCACTCTCGCGGCTGAAATCGTTGCAGCTGTCGCCTGCGCTGAACAAGTCCGCTTCGTCAGCACTGGCACCGAAGCCGACATGTACGCGCTGCGCGTCGCCCGCGCCTTCCGTGGCCGGGACCGCATCCTGAAATTCGAAGGCGGCTATCACGGCATGTCCGATCACGCCCTGATGAGCCTCGCCCCCAAGCAGCCCGGCAATTTTCCGCAAGCCATCCCCGATGGTGCCGGCGTGCCGGCCCGGGTCCGCGACGAAGTGCTGGTTGCCCCGTTCAACGATCTCGCGGCGTTTGAGGCACTGCTTGCCGCCCATCACGATGACCTCGCTGCCGTTATTATCGAGCCGTTGCAGCGGGTCATTCCCCCAGCCCCTGGCTTTCTTGCCGGCGTGCGGGCGATCACCGCGAAATACGGCGTGGTGCTGATCTTTGATGAGGTCGTCACCGGCTTTCGCTTCGCCTATGGCGGCGCACAGGAAAAATACGGCGTCGTTCCCGATCTTTGCACCCTCGGCAAAGTCATCGGGGGCGGTTTCCCGCTCGCCGCCATCGCTGGCCGTGCCGACATCATGGCCCATTTCGATCGTGGACTGGTGGGTGACGACAAATTTCTGATGCAGGTTGGCACCTTGTCCGGCAACCCGGTGGCCGCCGCCGCGGGCCTCGCCTCGCTGGAAATTCTGCGTCGTCCCGGCGCCTACGAGCAGATTTTCGCCACTGGCCGCACTTTGATGACCGCGATGGCCGATCTGCTACGCCGCTTCGGCATTCCCGGGCAGGTGATCGGTGAACCGCCGATGTTCGACGTCGTTTTCACCACCGCCCCGATCGCCAATTACCGCGACGTGCTGCGCGGCGACGCCGACCTCGCCCGTCGCTTCAACGCCAAACTGCGCCCGCGCGGCATCCTCAAGGGCGATAGCAAATACTACGTTTCCCTCGCCCATACCGACGCCGACATCGCCCACACCATCGCCGCCTGGACCGACGCGCTGGCGGAATTGGCTAAAGAAGCGGCTTGAACCGCACATTGGTGTCGCTACGCCCGCCAAACCGCAATCCGCGCCGCGCCATGCACCCGTTCGTCCAGCAATTCGCCAATTTCCTCGACGATTTCGTCCCGCCCGGTTTCCACCACCAGCAATGCCCCGCCGGCAATCCAACCGGCTGCCCGTAGCGCGGCCAGCGCCTGCGGCACCAGCCCCAACCCATAAGGCGGATCGAGAAACACCACCCCGCACGGCACCCCGGCGCGCGGCCGCAATGCCGATCCCGGCATGACCGAACAGCGATCCCCCGCCCCACACGCGGCAATATTCGCCCTCAACGCCACCAGCGCAAATCGATCAGTTTCAATGAAATGCGCCCGCGCCGCCCCGCGCGACAGTGCTTCCAAGCCCAGCGCGCCGGTGCCGGCAAACGCGTCCAGCACCTCGGCCCCTTCAAGCATTGCCCGCCCGGCCCACGGGGCGTGCTGCAACTGATCAAACAGCGCCTGCCGCACCCGATCGGCGGTCGGGCGCGTTACATCCCCGCTCGGCGCGACCAAATTGCGCCCGCGCCAGGCGCCCGCCACGATCCGCATCAGGCCAATTTCGGCAATTGTTCGCGTAGCACCTTGCCGGTCACTTCCTCCACCGCGCCGCGTTCGAGCATCCCGAGTTGGAACGGTCCGTAGGCCACCCGGATCAACCGCGACACCCGGTAGCCCAAATGCAGCAAAACCCGGCGGATTTCCCGGTTGCGGCCTTCACGCAAGCTCATTGTCAGCCAGGTATTATCGCCCTTGCGACTGTCGATGGCGGCTTCGATTTCACCATAGCGCACCCCCTCAATCGTTACGCCCTTGGCGAGCGACGCGAGCGCGGGGGCATCAACCGCGCCGAACACCCGCACCCGGTAGCGCCGCAGCCAGCCATTGCTCGGCAGTTCCAACTGCCGGGCGAGCGCGCCGTCATTGGTCAGCAGCAGCAGGCCCTCGGAGTTCAGATCGAGCCGCCCGACGCTTACCACCCGCGGCAAATGCGCCGGCATTTTCTGGAACACCGTCGGCCGGTCTTCCGGATCGCGGTGGGTGGTCACCAGCCCCTCGGGCTTATGGTAGCGCCACAGTCGGGTTTTATCGGGCGTATCGACGAGCTTGCCGCCCACCGTCACCAGATCGCCAGCCCCCACAAAAGTCGCCGGGTGGGTGACAACGACGTTGTTCATCCGCACCTTGCCGTCAATCAGCAGCTTTTCCGCATCGCGTCGGCTGGCCACTCCGGCGCGCGCGAGATACTTGGCAATTCGGTCGCCACGGGGAGCCGCTTTGCCCGCGGGGGCGTCGTCGTCGGCATCGCTCATGATCCGCACGCCGTGACGAGGGCGGCGATAATCTTGCCGTCGCCCTGGTCGATCAGAAATTCGGGATGCCACTGAACGCCCAGGCAGAATTTATACCGCGCGTCCTCGATCCCCTCAATCACCCCGTCGGCGGCCATCGCGTTGACAATCGCGTGCGGCCCCGGCGCGCGCACCGCCTGGTGATGCGCCGAATTGACCGCCATTTCGGTGGCACCGACAATCCGGTGCAGCAGGCTGCCGGCCAGGACGGAAACCTTGTGTCCGGCCTGATCGCGTGGATTGGGCTGCTCATGCGCCAGCGCGTCGGCCACGCTGTCCGGAATATGCTGGATCAGGCTGCCGCCGAGGGCCACCGCCAGCAATTGCTGCCCACCGCAAATCCCCAGCACCGGCATATTCCGCGCCAGCGCGCCGCGCAGCAGTGCCAGCTCGGCGGCGGTGCGCCCCTGCTTCAAACTCACTTTTTCATGCATCGCGGTATCGCCATACATCGCCGGATCGACATCGAACGCGCCGCCGGTGATAACCAGCGCGTCAATCCGGTCGAGCATCGCGTCCGCCAATTCCGGCAAATGCGGCAGCGCCATCGGCAGGCCGCCGGCGCCGGCAATCGCGCCCATGTAGTTTTGTCGCAGTGCATACCAGGGAAATTTCGAATAGCCGCCGGGCTGTTCGCTATCGAGGGTCACGCCGATGATCTTGCGGGGCATAATCGTAGTTTGGCCTCCAGGCCGGTTACAATGCACAATGCGCTTCATGCGCCCGATGGACCATGCCCTGCAACAGGCCCGCCTCGCCGCCGCCCGTGGTGAGGTGCCGGTGGGCGCTGTTGTGCTCGATCCGCATGGGATGATTATCGCGGCCGCCGGCAATCAGGTCGAGGCTGATCGCGATGCCAGCGCCCATGCCGAAATCCTCGCGCTGCGGAGGGCGGCGGCACAGCGCGGCACCCACCGGCTGACCGATTGCGATCTGGTGGTCACGTTGGAACCCTGCCCGATGTGCGCCGGTGCGATCAGCCATTTGCGCCTGCGCCGGCTGATTTTCGGTGCCTATGATCCGAAAGGCGGCGGGGTTGAACACGGCCCGCGGGTGTTTGCGGCGCCGGGCTGCCTGCATCGGCCGGAGGTGATCGGCGGAGTTGCCGAAACCGAGGCCGGCGAACTGTTGCGGCAGTTTTTCCGCGACCGGCGGTGAATTACTCCTTCACCGCCCCGGTCAAACTCGAAACATAATACTCGACGAAAAACATGTAGAAAATCGCCACCGGCAAAGACCCGAGCAGGGCCCCCGCCATCAGCGAGCCCCAATGATAGATGTCGCCCTGCACCAGCTCGGTCAGGATCGCCACCGGTACGGTCTTGTTTTCGGTCGATGATATGAACGCCAGCGCGTAGATGAACTCGTTCCACGACAAGGTAAACGCGAAAATCCCCGCCGAGATCAGCCCCGGCACCGCGAGTGGCAGGGTGATCCGCCGCAAAATCTGCAAGCGGGACGCGCCATCGATCAGCGCGCATTCTTCCAGCTCATACGGGATCGATTTGAAATACCCGATCAGCAGCCAGGTGCAGAACGGCACCAGGAAGGTCGGGTAGGTCAGGATCAGCGCGAAGGGCGTATCGAACAGCCCGAATTGAAAGACCACCTGCGCCAGCGGAATGAACAGGATCGACGGCGGCACCAGATAGGCAGCGTAAATCGCCAGCCCAACATAGTCGCTGCCGCGAAAGCGCAACCGCTGGATCGCGTAGGCGGCCAGCACCGATGACACCAGCGACAGGATGGTGGACCCGATCGCAACACCCATCGTGGTCACCAGCCAACGCGGATAATCGGTTTCGAACAGCAGCTTGTTGATGTTGGCAAGCGTCGGGTTGGTAATCCAGAACGGGTTGTTGTCCTTGTAGTTCAACAGCTCCGAATTGGGTTTGAACGTCGTCACCCCCATCCAATAGAACGGGAACAGCAGGATGATCAGGAAGCACACCAGCGGGACATAAACCGTCACGATTCGGCGCGGCAGGCTGTCCCATGACAGCAGTTGCGGGCCTTCGGCTTCGGTCACCGGGGCGTCGTCGGCAGTTTTATTCATCGGAGGAGCCTTGCTGCCATTTGCGCCGCCCTAATGCATAGTAGCTGAACAGCGTTGCGAAAATCAGGAACGGGATCATCGCGACCGCAATCGCCGCGCCCTCGCCAAGCTGGGCGCCGGGAATGCCGCGCTGGAAGGCCAGGGTCGCCATCAGATGTGTCGCATTCAGCGGCCCACCGCGGGTGATCGCATAGACCAGTTGGAAATCGGTGAAGGTGAACAGCACCGAAAACGTCATGACGATCGCCAGAATTGGCATCAGCAACGGCGAGGTGATGTGGCGGAACTGCTGCCACGGCGATGCGCCATCCAGCAGCGCCGCTTCATACAGTGACGGCGAAATGGTCTGCAACCCGGCCAACAAAGTGATCGCCACGAACGGAATGCCACGCCAGATATTGGCCACGATCAACGACCAGCGCGCCGCCCAGGGCGTGCCAAGAAAGTCGATGTAATGGTCCATGATATGCAGTTGATCGACAAGCACATAAGAAATGATCGAGAATTGCGGATCATAGATCCACCAGAACGCGATCGCGCTCAGCACTGTCGGCACGATATAGGGCAGCAGAATGATGGCGCGCAGCACCGACTTGAACGGGATATGCTGGTTCAGCAACAGCGCAAGCCACAGCCCGAGCACAAACTTCCCGAGGGTTGCGACGATTGTGTAGAACATCGTGTTCCACACCGAATTGATGAAAATCGGGTCTTCGGCGAGCGCGATGAAGTTCTCCAGCCCGACCCAGCTGCCATTGCCGCCGATTTCGGTGTCGGTGAACGCAAGATAAATGCCAAGCCCCAACGGATAGGTCAGGAACACCAGCAGCAGGCCCAAAGCGGGCGCCAGACATACAGCGATCAGAAAGGGTTTGTAGTCGAAAAGCCGTGCAAGCCAGTTCGGCTTGGTCCGTTTCGCAACCCAAGTGGTGGCGTCCATCGACATCCCTTCGAAATCAGGCAAACACTCCGGGGCGCGGTGTCACGCCCCGGAGGTTTCAATCAGGCTTTACGGTAGATGCGGGCCAGACGGCGTTCAGCCTCCTTGGCCGCATCTTCGGGCGTTGACTGGCCGGATGCCGCCGAGGCGACCATCTGCACCAACACGTATTCCGCCGTGGCGGCTGCCGCCGCCGACGAAAACGGGCCTTTGTAGCCATCATAGCGGGTCATTTTCTGCGCATCGCGATAGGGCAGAATTTTCGGATCGAGCTTCCAGCAATCGGACTGGTCATAGGCCAGCAGCGGGTGCGCCCAATAGCCCAGGCACTTGGTCAGCCAGGGGTCATACTGTTCGGCTTCCATCATGAAGCGGAGATATTCCTTGGCCGCGTTGGGATACTTGGTGTGCTTGAAAGCCATCGCATTCAGCGTGTTGGCGGCTTCCGGATAGACGTTACCCTTGGCGCCTGGCAGGCGCATATGTTCGGTATCGGCGGCGATAGCGGCGGTTTTCGGGTCGTTCTTCAACACGAAGTAGATCGACACGCCGTTCGACGTCATGCTGATTTCTTCAGCAATATAGGCCTTGTTGTTCGACGGATCGAGCCAGGACAGCGTGCCGGGAATGAAGGTCTTGTACAACTCGGCCGAATATTTCAGCGCCGCCACGGTTTCTTTGCTGTTGATCGCGACCTTGCCGGCCTCGTCAACCTGATAGGCGCCATGCGCCCAAAGCAGCCACGTCGCGGTGCCGTTGCCATCGCCCTGGCTGTTGCCCAGCGCCCAGCCGACCGGGTGCTTGGCGGCGTGCAGCTTGCGACACAGGTCAAGGAATTTGTCGAGTTCATTCGGCGGCTTTTCGTAGCCCGCCTGATTGACCCAGGATTTGCGATAAACGAGCGCGCCGCCGCCGCAGCCCATCGGGATCGACAGCCATTTCTGGGTGCCGTGCTTGCGCCCATAAACCAGGGGCAGCGCGCCCCAGCCGCCATATTTCTTGCCGAGATAGCCAGCAAGCTCGGTCATGTCGAGGATCTTATCCTCGTACAGATGCGGGTCGTTGGCCCAGCCGGCGACGATGTCGGGGCCGGCGCCAGTGCGGGCGGCAACTGCGACCTGGGCGCGGATGTCCTCCCAACCGACGAAATCGGTGCGCACCGGAACGCCGGTGGCCTTGGTGAATTTTTCGGTGTTTTCCCGCCAGATGGTTTCATCGGGATCGACGAACTTGGTCGGACGGATCACCCGCAAGGTGGCGCCGGCTTCGAGCGGGTGCTTGGGCAGCGGCACATTGGCGGTCGGAATGGCGGCATGTGCCGGCTGTCCGATCAAACCGGCAGCGCTAAGCCCGCCCGCTCCGATTGCGATAGTTTCACGACGTGTCAGACGATCCATCGTAGCCTCCCAGAAAAGCGGTCGGTCCGACCGCGGGTTTTAGCCGTTGATCCAGCCCTCAGTTAAGGCGTTGGCCGGTTTCGGTATCGAACAGATGCACCAGTGCGGTGTCGGGTGACACCATCAGCATCTCGCCCGGTTTGGTGATGATGCGTTCACGGAACGCGCCAACCACTGGCTTGCCGCCAAGCCGCCCGAGAACCTGGGTTTCAGCCCCGGTCGGCTCAAGCACAGTGACCTGAACGCCAACGCCGCCGATAGGGTCGAGCCGCAGATGTTCGGGGCGGATGCCGTAGGTAACTTTGCGGCCCTCCAGGGCTTCGCTCCGTGGCGGCATGGCGAGGCTCGCATCGCCCACCCGAAACATCCCGCCGTTCACCTCTCCCGGCAACAAATTCATCGCCGGCGATCCGATGAAGCCCGCAACAAACAAATTGGCCGGATTGTCGTAAAGATCGAGCGGCGCGCCGATCTGTTCGATATTGCCGCTGTTCATCACCACGATCTTGTCGGCCATCGTCATCGCCTCGATCTGGTCATGGGTGACGTAGACCGTGGTGGTGCGCAGCCGCTGATGCAGTTCCTTGATTTCGGCGCGCATTTGCACACGCAGCTTGGCATCAAGGTTGGACAAGGGTTCGTCGAACAGGAACACCTGCGGATCGCGGACAATGGCGCGGCCCATCGCCACGCGCTGGCGCTGGCCGCCGGATAGCTGGCGCGGATAGCGATGCAGATAGGGTGCGAGGCCAAGGATATCGGCGGCGCGACCAACCTTGTCGTCAATCACCGCTTGCGGCGCCTTGGCCAGCAGCAGCGAAAACGCCATGTTGTCGCGCACAGTCATGTGCGGATAAAGCGCGTAGTTCTGGAACACCATCGCAATATCGCGCTCTTTCGGCGCCACATTGTTGACCACGGTGCCGCCGATGGCGATTTCCCCGCGGCTGATGTTTTCGAGCCCGGCGATCATGCGCAATAAAGTGGATTTACCGCAGC
>JACMOQ010000500.1 GCA_014377905.1 Acetobacteraceae bacterium
CTGCTGACGGTCGAGTTATAGCGGGTCTCGACGCCGAGCGCCTCAATATAGCCGACCTCCTCGTCAATCACGCTCTCGGGCAGGCGGAATTTCGGGATCTGGCTGCGGATCATCCCGCCACCACGGGCGAAACTGTCGAACACCGTGACCTCGTAGCCAACCGGCGACAGATCGCGGGCAACCGCAAGGCTGGCGGGGCCGGCACCAACGCAGGCGATGCGCTTGCCGTTCGTCACGGTCGGCGCCGTTGGCATCCGGCCCGTGAGGTCGCCCTTATAATCGGCGGCGACGCGCTTCAGCCGGCAGATTGCCACGGGCTCGTCCTCGACCCGGCCGCGCCGGCATGCCGGTTCGCAGGGGCGGTCGCAGGTACGTCCCAGAATTCCGGGGAAAACATTGGATTTCCAATTGATCATATAGGCATCGGCATACCGCCGATCCGCGATCAGACGGATATATTCCGGGACGGGGGTATGGGCCGGACAGGCCCACTGGCAATCGACGACTTTATGGAAATAGTCCGGATTGCTGATATCGGTGTTCTGCAAAACGTGTTCGCTCCCCGCTTCCTGACGCCGTCGGCGCCGAAATTGCCCGACAGGCGATGCCGTCGGAAGAAGCAGTATGACATTGACCGTGATGTGCGGGTAGGCCCCCTTCCCGTGGCGCCCGTGTCAGGCGAGACTACGGGTTATGCGCTGTTTGCACCCCATTCTGGTTTTGATCTGGCTGACCCTGTTCAGCTCCAACCTGGTCGCGGCCGACCTTAAAATCGCCACCTGGAATTTGGAGTGGTTGACGGATCGACTGGCGGGCGATCCGGCGCTCCCCCGCGACGTTCAACCCAAATCAGCCGCCGATATTGCCATGCTCCGCGACTATGCTACTACGCTATCAGCAGATGTTGTGGCGTTCCAGGAGGTTGATGGAAAGCAGTTTGCGGCCCGTGTCTTCCCGACAGCGAGCTATCATTTGCATATCACCGCCGATCGGGTCGTCCAGCGCGTCGGCTTTGCGGTCAAGCAAGGGATAAAATTCACTGTCAATCCGGATTTGGTCGGGTTGGACATCTACCCCGACGCGAAATACCGGCTACGCAGCGGCGCGGATATTACCCTCGACATGCCAGGCGGCAGGCTGCGTTTGCTCAATGTCCATCTCAAGACCGGTTGCCGCGAGGCTCGGCTGACGTCGTCACGGCCGCAATGTGAAACCCTGGCCCGGCAACTCGTCCCGCTTCAGGGATGGATCGCGCAACGCCGTGCCGAAGGGGTGCCGTTCGTCCTGTTGGGGGATTTCAATCGGTGGATGGATGGCCCGGACCCGTTCTATGCGGGGCTCGCCGTATCCGGGCCATTGGTCCGGGCGACGACTGGGCAAACCAGCCCATGCTGGGGCGGCGGCGGCTTCATCGACCACATCATTGCCGGTGGAGCAGCCCGGCCCTGGATGCAGGCGGACAGTCTCAGGGTGTTGGTCTACAAGGAAAAAGGCACGGCCTGGAAAGCGCGCTTGTCGGACCATTGTCCGGTATCGGTCCGTTTTCGCCTGCCGGACTGAAGAGGCGCGCATGTTCAAGACGTTTCTCCTTATTAGCCTGCCCCTCGCCGGGATGAACTTTGTGAACCAGGCCGCCCGCGGCATGATGGTGGTCGTGGGACCTGTCCTGGCGGCGCAATACGGGCTGTCGGCAACCGAGCTTGGCTTGTTGTCATCGGCAGCCTTTGCCAGTTACTGCCTCTGGCAGCTGCCGCTCGGGGTTTTGCTCGACAGGTGGGGACCGCGAATGGTGCAGACCCTTATGGGGCTGACCGCTGCTGCGGGCTTTGCGCTGTTTGCCGTGTCTGACGGCTTGGTGGGGTTTGTTGTCGCGCGGCTGTTGATCGGCATCGGGATTGCCGCCGGGCTCATGGCGCTGCTGAAGGCCCATTCGGTTTGGTTTAATCGCGCTCAGGTCGCCGGGGTTACCGGGATTGCCATGCTGATCGCGTCCTCGGCCGGATTGGTGGTCTCAACACCGATGGAAGCGGTGCTGCCAAGCATTGGTTGGCGAGGTGTGTTTTGGTGTCTGACCGGTCTGGCGCTGGCCATGTCGCTGTGGGTTTTCAGCAGCGTGCGTGAAAATGGGAGCCCGGCGCGTCGCCCTTTGGCCTTGGAAATTCAAGTTTTGCGCCTGATTCTGTGCGACGCGCGCTTCTGGCGGTTTACGCCGATGGTCTCGTTGATGGCGGTCTTCAGTTTCACCTATCAGGGCCTGTGGGCAGGTCCGTGGCTGCGCGATGTCGCAGGGCTTGACAGCGCTGCCCGGGCCGAAACGCTGTTTATCTACACGCTCGGCACCATGGCCGGAAGTCTGTTGGCCGGGCAACTTGCCAGCCGGCTGCAGGCCCGCGGCCATTCGGCAATGCTCATCCCCTGGATCGGCACAATCCTGTTGATGGGTGTTCAGATCGGTTTTCTGTGGCAGCCGCAAATGCCCTGGGCCGTAACATTGCTCTGGGCAGTGCTGCCGCTGGTCGCATCCGCCTCGCCGGCCGGATACTCGGCCATCGCCCAGATGTTCCCGGTCGAGCAGATGGGCAGGGTTAGCACCGCGATCAACACCGTCGTGTTGGGCGGCGCTTTTGCGTTGCAATCCCTGATCGGCTGGATCCTCGACCTCTGGCCGCGCGTGGCCGGCGATGGCTGGGATCGGCGCGGCTATGCCTGGGCAATGGCGGTCTCACTTGGGTTGCAGGCGGTGGCCGTGCTGTGGGCTTGGTTGGGCCGCCCCCCGAAGTCCATGCCGGCGCCGGAATGAACGTTTTGATCCGCGCCAAAGTGCGGCGTCCGTGGTATTCACAGTCAGACGGCAAGGAATTGTGATGCCATGATCGCGAAACCTTATGCAAGGCGGGGTTTTTTGGCGGGTGCGGGCTTGGCGCTCGCGGGCCCGACGATCGCTGCGCCACCGCCCATTGCGGATGGGACCGATGCGACTTCGGCCAAGCCTGGCATGATTATACGCAACACCGTACCGCTCAATCTCGAGGCCCCGATCAGCGCCTTTGCCGAACCGATTACGGCCAATGACAAATTTTTTGTTCGCTACAATCTTGCCACGCCGCCAAGTGTCGCAGATTTGAAGGATTGGTCGCTGCGCATCGGCGGTGATGCGGCAGAACGCCCGTTCCAGTTTAGCATGGAAGACCTGCGTAAGCTCCCCACGCGGGAGGTGGTTGCCCTGTGTCATTGCGCCGGCAATGCACGTTCGCGCTTCAACCCTCAAGCCGACGGGATTCAATGGGACGAAGGGGCAATGGGCTGCGCCCGCTGGCGTGGTGTGCGGTTGCGCGACGTGCTGCTTAAAACCGGCTTCAAGCCGGAGGCGTTGGAGGTGGTGCTGACCGGCGCTGATAGTGCGCTCAACCCGCAACAACAGGCCTATGCCAAAAGTCTGCCGATTGAAGTGGCGATGGATGCGGGGACCTTGCTTGCCTCCGAAATGAATGGGCAAGTGTTGCCGTTGGTCCACGGCTATCCGTTGCGCCTGATTGTTCCTGGCTGGTCGGCGACCTATTGGATGAAGCATGTCACCGCGCTCGAATTGCGCAGCAGCCGCTTTGACGGGTTCTGGATGACCACCGCATACCGCGTGCCGCGCGGCCTGTTCCCGGTCGATCGGGCCTTCGTGAGCCAGGAAACCGCCACCACCAGCCCGGTGACTGAAAATGTTCTGAACTGTGTCATCACCAATGTGCGCGATGGCGACACAGTCCCGCTCGCTGGCCTTGAGCTGCGCGGGGTTGCCTGGGGCGGCGGCGGTGTGCAGTCAGTTTCAGTGTCGCTTGACGACGGCACTCGCTGGCGGTCGGCAATCCTCGGGCCAGACATCGGGCGCTATGCCTTCCGTACCTGGCGCTACACGATCACCGGTGTGCGGCCTGGCCCCTTAAGCGTGCTCGTCCGTGCCGCGTCCAATGACGGACAAACCCAAGGTGAACGGGTGCGGTACAATCCCGGTGGTTATCACTATAATACGCAACGGAAACTGACCTTGGTAATCATGGCATGAAAAATTCCTCCGCAAAGCTGCCTACACTTTTAAAGAAAACGATCATCACCGATGGCGAAGGCTTCCGTCTGCGTGACCACAACCCAGCGGCGGTGCCGCGCGGCATTACTGAAACTGCTGCGACGAAATTGCTTGCCGATGGCATTGCGCGGCTGTCGACGCTGCAAGAACGCCTCTACGCCGAGGGAACCTGGTCGCTGCTATGTGTCTTCCAGGCGATGGATGCCGCCGGCAAAGACGGCACCATCAAGCACGTGATGTCGGGGGTGAACCCGCAAGGGGTGCGGGTCCATGCGTTCAAGCAGCCCGGCCCGGAGGAATTGGCGCATGATTTTCTTTGGCGGGTCAGCCGCGAATTGCCGCCTCGCGGACAGATCGGAATTTTCAATCGCAGCCATTACGAGGAAGTGCTGGTCGCACGCCTGCATCCCGAAATTCTCGCGCGGCAGCACTTGCCCCACGCCCGTCAGGATGACCATTTCTGGCAGCACCGCCTCGCCGATATTGTGTCATTTGAACGCTACCTTGATCGCCAGGGATGTGTGGTGATCAAGTTCTTCCTCAATATCTCCCGAGACGAACAACGCTCGCGGCTGCTTGCCAGGATGGATACCCCGAGCAAGCAATGGAAGATTGCCCCGAGCGATGTCGCGGAGCGTGCGCGGTGGGACGACTATATGGTCGCATACGAAGCCGCGATCGTTGCAACCGCGACCAAGACCGCGCCCTGGTATGTCGTGCCGGCAAACAATAAATGGGCAGCAAGGCTGATCGTGGTTGAGGCGATGGTCGCAACCTTGACCGCGCTCAATCTGCGTACACCCCAACTTGCCGCAGATGATCATTTATGGCTCGCAGAAGCCCGGCGCTTGCTGGAGCAGGAAGGATAATCCCATGCGAATTCTGAGTGGGCGCGACATCGCGGCCTTGACTGACGTTGCCGGCCTGATCGCACCGATGGCGGCCTGTATGCGCGCAGTGTCGCGCCGCGACGTGGAATTGCCGTTGCGCAGCATGGTGCGCCTGCCGGGCCGCGACATGATGGGCATGATGGGTGGCTGGCTGGGTGATCCGGCCGGGCACGGCATTAAGGTTTTGAGCCTGTTTCCAGACAACCCCAAGCATGGTCGATCCTCCCATGCCGGCTTGATGGTGTTGTTTGATGCCGAAACCGGCCTTGCGCGCGCCTGCCTGGATGCGGCGGTGCTGACGGCAATCCGCACCGCCCCCGCGTCCGCGATGGCCGCCGATGTGCTGGCGCGCAAAAGCGCGACCCAGCTTGCGATCCTCGGATGTGGTGATCAGGCGGCCGTGCATATCGAGGCGATGCGGGCCATCCGGCCCATCACGACCATTACCGTCTGGGGCCGGAATCCGCTGAAGGCTGCCGCTTTTGCGCATCAGCATGGCGCAACCCAGGCCGCAACGGTGGCTGGCGCAGTGGCGGAGGCCGATATCATCGTAACCGCCACTCCTGCGACCGAACCATTCCTGCGCGCGGACATGCTGCGGCCTGGTCAGCATATTGCAGCCGTCGGCGCGTCCATTCCCACGATGCAGGAAATCCACGCCGATTGCCTGCGCCGGTTGCGCCTGTTTACCGATTATCTGCCGTCGCTTGAAGCCCAGGCTGCCGAGGTGATCGCTGCCCGTCGGGAAGGCTTCGACCCTGCACCCGTGGAAATCGGCACAGTGCTGAACGGGGCTGCTGGACGACAAAGCGAAGCGGAAATCACCATGTATCGGTCACTTGGCGTCGCGGCCCAGGACCTCGCTGCCGCCCACGCGATCCTGGCGCGGGCCGAGGCGTCGCGGCGCGGGGTGATAGTGGATATGACCTGAGAATTCGTCCCGAAGCTCTGCAGGCGCCGTACGTCAATCATCTGCTTGTCGCCGGGTGATATGCGGCGTATTGGCATTGTGTAGTTTTGTTACAGCGGGGAAAAATGGACGGTCCGATGACGGGCGCTTTGGTGACCGGATGCCTGTTCGCAGCCGGGCTCGGGGGGATGTATCTGCGGAGGCATCTGCCTGCTGATAGCCTCACACCGGGCACCATCATGCTGTTGCGGCGGATGGTGACCGCGTTGACCTTGATGACAGCTATCATGCTCGGGTTCACCACCGTCTCAATGAAGTCATCGTTCGACACCGCGGATCGTGATGTCAAGCGGCTATCCGCCCAGATTATCGAGCTCGACCGGGCGTTGCGCCGTATCGGCCCCGACGCGGCGCCGATCCAGGATTTGCTGTTCCGCTACACCAGCCGGATTATCAAAGATACTTGGCCAGAACGTCATAGTCGCTTGCCGGTGGGCCCGATTGCGCCAGGCGAACTGCGCGAACAATTGCGCAACGCGCTCGAAGCCTTGCCGGCGCTCGGGCCAACGCGGGTGCAGTCCATTATCGAAGCGCGGGTTATCCTGCGCGATATCGTGACAACGCGCTTGATGATCTATGAATCAACCGGTTCGCCGCTTTCGCCCTGGCTGACGGCAGCACTGGTGGTTTGGCTAATGGTAACATTTGGCAGTCTCGGCCTTACCGCCCCGCCAACCCCGATCGTCGTCGCGTCCTTTTTTCTGCTGGCGATTGCCCTAGGATCAGCTGCGTTTCTGATCGAAGAATACGAAGATCCCTTCAGCGGGGTTATCACGGTATCGAGCGTCCCAATGGAAAATGCGCTGTTCCGCGTCGCTGAATGACGGACATGATTGCGGAATTCGACAGTCTAGCCGACAGTCTCGGAGGCACTTACCGTAGAGGAATAGCATGATGGGTTTCGATTTTTCTGGTCGCAAGGTTGTGGTTTGCGGTGGCAGTCGCGGCATCGGACGCGCGACCGCCATGGGGTTCGCGGCCGCAGGTGCCACGGTGTCGATATGCGCCCGTGGCGCCGAGCAACTTGAAATGACGCGGCAGGAACTCGCGGCGCACGGCAATCTGGCGCATGCCGGGGTATGCGACCTCGCCGACACCGATGCGATCCGGGCCTACATTGCGACAGCAGGTGCAGCACTCGGCGGCATCGATATTCTGATCAACAACGCCTCAGGCTTTGGTATGACCGATGATGCCGCCGGCTGGGCCGCGGGCTTTCACGTCGATGTCATGGCGGTGGTCCATGCGAGCCAGGCCGCCTTGCCGTTTCTGCAAAAGGCCGAAACGCCCGCGATTGTGTCGGTCTCGTCGATTTCCGCCTACCGCCCATCCGGCCGTTCCGCGCCCTACGCGGCGGTCAAAGCGGCTGTGGTGCAATACACCTCGAGTCAGGCGATGATGTGGGCCAAGCAGGGAATTCGGGTGAATGCGGTGGCGCCAGGATCGATCGAGTTCCCCGGCGGCAGTTGGGAGCAGCGCAAGGAGCAAGGCTCCCCGGTGTACGATGCGGTGCTGAAGTCGATCCCGTTTGGCCGCCTCGGCCACCCCGAGGAAGTTGCCGACGTGATTCTGTTCCTTGCCTCGCCGATGTCACGCTGGGTGACCGGGCAGACGATTATCGTCGATGGCGGGCAGTTGCTGTTCAGCTAAAGCCCTGCTCGCAGCGTCATGCTTATCGCGGCGCCATTCGCAACGCGCCGTCCAGGCGGATGGTCTCACCGTTCAGCATACGATTGCCAACGATATGGAGCGCGAGCGAGGCATATTCCTCCGGCGTGCCGAGCCGCGGCGGGAACGGCACCGACTCGCCGAGGGATCGCTGAATTTCCTCAGGCAAACTGCGGAGCATCGGGGTCATGAACAGTCCGGGCGCGATGGTCATCACCCGAATGCCGTACCGCGCCAATTCGCGCGCCGCCGGCAATGTCATGCCGACCACGCCAGCCTTGGACGCAGCATAGGCAGCCTGGCCGATCTGGCCATCGAAGGCCGCGACAGATGCGGTGTTGATAATTACCCCCCGTTCTCCGTCCTCCATCGGCTCCAGCGCGCTCATCTCGGCGGCGGCCAGCCGCAGCATATTGAAGCTACCGATCAAATTAACCCGCACCACCTCATCAAAGGCCGATAGGCCGAGCGGGCCGTCACGCCCGATAATCCGACCTGCATTGCCAATACCGGCGCAGTTGACCAGCACTCTCGCCGGGCCATGCGCGGCCCGAGCTGCGGCAAAGGCTTGTTCAGCGGCCTCGGCATCGGCAACGTCACAGGTGATTGCGACCCCGCCAATGTTCACCGCCATTTCCTGGGCCGCCGCAACATTCAGATCGACCACGGCAACTTTGGCGCCAGCCGCCGCCAGCGCGCGGGCTGTGGCCCCACCAAGGCCCGACGCGCCTCCCGTCACAATGGCCGCAACATTGGTAAGGTTCACGCGCATGCTTCCTTCATGTCTTAGGTTCTGGGTGTGCAGGTTCCAGCGCATCACGGGATGACATCTTCTGTTGTCTCCCGCCTGCCTCCGCCATAGTGTCCCTGCAAAGGTCACCCTAGTGAGGAAACGTCAATGGTCATCCTGCAGGTCAATTATCGCTTTCAGAATGTCACCGCGGCCCAATGGGAAGCCCGCTACACTGACTCAACTGGCGAAAAATTTCTTTCAGTGGACGGCCTGGTTTGGAAAGTCTGGCTCGATAAACTTGAGCCGAACTGCGTTGGCGGGGTCTATTTGTTCGAAAGCCTGGCCCAGGCCCGCGCCTACCTTGCCGGACCGATTGTGTCCGCCATGCGCGCCAATCCCAACGTCGCCGACCTCACCACCACGCTGTCCAACGTGCGGGAGCGGATGAGCGCGATTACCCACGCCCCGGTGCCGGGACTGGCGCTGGTGACCCGCATTGCCGCCGAATAACCCATGACCGACCCCCAAGCGCCGACCGGGCTCCGCGCGGGCCTCGCGACTTATGGCGATGCCGAGTTCTCATTGTTTCTCCGCCGCGCCTTTATCAAGGCTATGGGCTACACCGATGACGCACTCGATCGCCCGATTATTGGGATTACCAACACGTTCAGCGACTTCAATCCGTGCCATGGCAATGTGCCGGAGCTGATTGTCGCAGCCAAACGTGGCGTGCTACTGGCCGGCGGGATGCCGATGGAATTCCCGACGATTTCAATCGCGGAGAGCTTTTCCCACCCGACATCGATGTTCCTGCGCAATCTCATGGCGTTGGATACCGAAGAAATGATCCGCGCCCAGCCGATGGACGCAGTGGTTTTGATTGCTGGCTGCGATAAGACCTTGCCAGCCCAGTTGATGGGTGCGGCAAGTGCAAACATCCCGACCATCGTGCTGCCAACTGGCCCGATGCTGGTCGGCCATCATCAAGGCGAGGTTCTCGGCGCCTGCACCGATTGCCGGCGCCTGTGGGGTAAGTTTCGCGCGGGCGAAATCGACGAGGCTGAAATTGACATTTTGTCCGGCCGACTCGCGCCGACCAAGGGTACCTGCATGGTTATGGGCACCGCGAGCACGGTCGCTTGCATGGTCGAGGCGCTTGGCATGTGCCTTCCGGGTGCCGCCAGCATTCCGGCAACCCACGCCGACCGCATTCGGGCGGCCGAGGCATCGGGTGCTGCCGCCGTAAAGCTCGCCGCATCAGGTCGTAAGCCGAGCGACATCATGACCAAGGCGGCCTTTCGCAATGCAATGACTGTGTTGCAGGCGATCGGCGGCTCGACCAATGCGCTCATCCATTTCACCGCGGTCGCGGGACGGTTGGGGATTAAAATCGACCTCGATGAATTCGACCGGCTGGGGATGGAAGTGCCGGTGCTGGTCGATCTCAAGCCGAGCGGCGACTATTACATGGAACATTTCCACTGGGCCGGCGGAATGCCGGTGCTCCTGCGCGAAATCGCGTCGCATCTCGATGTTTCGGCATTATCGGTGACTGGTGGGACCCTGGCGGATGCCATTGCCGGGGCCGAAATCGTGCGCGGCCAAACCGTGATCCGCACCGCCGCCAATCCGATTGCGGTTGGCGGCGGGCTTGCGGTTCTGCATGGCAATTTAGCACCATCCGGGGCGCTGATAAAACGTTCGGCGGCGTCCGAAACGCTTATGCATCATCAAGGCCGCGCAGTGGTGTTCGATGGGTTGGAGGACATGGCTAACCGTCTTGACAGCGCCGAGCTTGACGTCACCGCCGATGATGTCTTGGTTTTGCGCAATGCCGGCCCAATTGGCGCGCCGGGAATGCCGGAGGCCGGCTATATTCCGATCCCGCGAAAATTGGCGCGCCAGGGCGTAAAGGACATGGTGCGGATCTCTGACGCCCGCATGTCGGGCACCGCGTTCGGCACGATTGTGCTGCATATTGCGCCCGAATCGGCTGCCGGCGGCCCGCTCGGTTTGGTGCGTAACGGCGATCTGATCAAATTGGACGCAACCGCGCGGCGGATCGATCTTCTGGTGTCTGACGCGGAACTGGCTGACCGGCGGGCCGCTTGGATCAAGCCAGCACCGCATCCTGGATCCGATCGCGGCTATTTGCGGCTCTATGTCGAGCAGGTTACCCAGGCCGATAGCGGGTGCGATTTCGCGTTTTGTGTGCCACCGGCAGCGCCCGTTTAACCGGTTGCTGCCGTATCCTGGCAGCTATCCCTTCATCTTGCGGGTGAACACCAACAGTGCCGACATCAACCCCCGCACGAATTCGCGCGTCGGTTCGTCGGTCAGCGCCCCGGTGGCATCGAAGCGTTGGCCGGCGCCACCGATCATCACATTGGGCTGCACCAGCACCAGGCCGTTCAGATTGGCAAGGATTTGCCGCAGATGCGCCTGGGCGCGGACAGTGCCAAGTGCACCAGGGCTGGTCCCGAGAATGGCAATCGGCTTGCCGTCAAACGGTTGCTGCGGTGGGCGGCTCGCCCAGTCGATTGCGTTCTTGAGAACCCCTGAGATCGAGGCGTTGTATTCAGGCGTTGTTATCACCACCGCATCCGCGGCATGGATTTTGGCACGAAACGCCTTCACGCTTTCCGGTAGGCCCTTCGCCGCTTCGAGGTCGCCGTCATACATAGGAATATCTCGGATTTCGCAGGTTTCGAAAACCATGCCCTCAGGTGCCAGTTCGCCGGCGGCGCGCAAAGCCATGCGGTTGAAGGATGCGGCGCGCAGGCTGCCAGGGATGCCGAGGACTTTGATCGGAGCGGTCATGCAGATAAACTTTCGCGGTTGCGGTTGAGGTACTCGGCTAAGCTGAGGGCTACCACTTCGGTTGCCTTGTACAAATCGTCAAGTTTCACCCGCTCATCAGCGCGATGGGCATTGGCTTCTTCGATGCTGCGCGGCCCGGCGCCGTACAGGATAACGGGGATGCCGGCCGCGGCGTAGTGGCGGGCGTCGGTATAGAGCGGCACCCCAGCGGCAACGACTTCCGTGCCCATGACGGCACTGGCGTTGCGGCAGATAATCTCGGTCAGCATTGCGCCAGCCGGTGTGGGGGTCAGCGGTCGGGCAAGCAGGATGCGCCGGATCGCCAGATGTGCCGGTGCGATGTCCACTGCCGCGATTACCGCGCGAATTTCGGCTTCCACCGCTTCCGGGCTTTCATCCGGGACGATGCGACGATCCATCCGCAGCACGACCCGATCGGGGACCACGTTGGTGTTGATGCCGCCCGAGATCAACCCAATGGTTAATTGTGGTGCGCCAATGCCGGGGATGGTCGAAACACGATCAGAGAGCGTCTTGCGCCAACGATAGAGTGCGGCAAGCACGGCGCTGGCGGCTTCCAGCGCATCGATCCCGGTTGACGGACGCGCGGCGTGGGCAGACCTGCCAGTAATCTCAACTTCCAAGTGCAGGCAGCCATTATGTGCTTCCACGAGTTCGTAGGAAAACCCTGCACAGAGCGCGATATCGGGCTTGCTGATGCCCTGGGCCAACAGCCATGCTGGGCCGATTTCGCCGCCGGTTTCCTCATCATAGGTGATATGAAGCTCGACCGTGCCGCGCGTCTGCCCGGATGCCCTCAGTGCTGCAATCGCGTAGGCGTAAGTCGCAATGTCTGACTTCGACACCGCAGCGCCGCGGCCGATCATCCAGCCATCTCGGATTTCGGCACCATAGGGGTTGGCGCTCCATCCTTCGCCCGGCGGTACGACATCGCCATGGGCATTCAGCGCAATCGTTGGACCAGGCCCGAAACGATGGCGCACCACAAGGTTGGTGCAGCTGATCATCCCCTGCGCGGCCGTTTCGGCAGCGGGCACCATATGGCGCTCCACCGTGAAACCCATCGCCTGCAGCAGCCCGGCGGTTACCTCGGCGTGCGGTGCCATGTCGCCAGGCGGGTTGTCGGACGGGGTTTGCACCAGGGTCGCGAGCATGGCGGTCTGGGCGTCGCGGTGTGCGGCGAGAAAATCGCGGATCAAGGTATCGGCTCCAGGCACAATATTCATCCCACATGCCACGCGCGCCCGCTGCCGCCAATGCTGGACGCGAACAAAAACCACCATCTTCGGCAAGGGGCAACAATACCGGCGCTCATCGGTGTCCGAAGCCAGCGACGCAGCAGGGCCAGCTACTCCGCCGCAACCGCCATCGGCACCACGGTCAACTGCGCCAGCAACCGCTTCCGTTCCAACGCCGCTTCCCGCATCCTGCTTTCCTTGACATGCCCGAAGCCGCGTATCTTGTCCGGCAATGCGGCGATCGCCACGGCCACCGACAGGTTCTTCGCCGACAAAGCCTGTAACACCGCGCCAATATCGCCCTCATATTCCGCGATCAACGCGCGCTCGGCCTGGCGTTCCGGCGTGCGACCGAACGGGTCGAACGATGTGCTGCGCAGGAATTTCAGCTTCGCCAGCACCGCAAAGGCGGTGAACATCCACGGGCCATAGGCCTGCTTGATCATATGCCCGGTGGTCTTGTCGCGCTTGGCGAAGATCGGCGGGGCGAGGTGGAATTCCACCCGCTCCGTCCCTTCGAACTGCGCCGCCAGCTGCGCCTTGAAGGCCGGGTCGGCGTACAGCCGCGCGACCTCGTATTCATCCTTGTAGGCGATCAATTTGGCGAAGTTCTTTGCCACCGCCTCGGTCAACGCGGTGCCGCCCGAAAACAGCACTTCTTCCCTCGCCCGCACCTTGGCAACCAATGCCTGATAGCGCCGCGCCGTGGTGCGGTTCTGATAAGCAGCCAGATGGGCGGCGCGGCCGGCAATGATGTCATCAAGGGTTTTCGGCGCCGCAACCTCGACGCTGATGCCCGCCGCCTCGGCGACCGGAGCGAGATTAACCGCCGCTTCGCGACCCCAGGTAAAGGCGGCTGTGTTGGCCGCTGTGGCGGTGCCATTCAACTCTATGGCGCGCATGAGACTAGCGAGGCTGAGCGGCACCAAGCCTTTCTGCCAGGCATAGCCGAGCATGAAGGGGTTGGTCGCAATCGAGTCACCCATCAACGCGGTTGCCAAGGCGGTCGCGTTTAGGGCATCGACCGCGCCATCGCCAATCACATCGGCGATCGCCCGCCGCAGGCGCGCGCCGGGCATGACAGTGTTGGTATCCATCACGAAATCACCGGTGGGTGTCTCATAAGTATTCAACACCGCATGGGTTACCCCAGCCCGCAGGCTCGCCAGCGCATCTTTGCTCGCACCCACCACCATGTCGCAAGCCAGCAACACGTTGGCGTCGCCGCGGCTGACC
>JACMOQ010000501.1 GCA_014377905.1 Acetobacteraceae bacterium
CCAGTTACGCGGTGGATCAGCACCGAAACCTCCCGCCGCCACGCCACCAGCACAAACGCGGCACACAGCCAGACCTGGACCGCATGGGCGAACAGCGCCCCGCCATCGCCGATCGGATCGATGCCGAGCGGATAGACCAGATGGAAAAACATCGCGCCGGAAATGATCCCGAACGCGAGAATGGCGCCATAAACCCGCGTCCAGGGCAGCACCACCAGGATGGACGCGGTAATCTCGGCAGTCGCCACCCCAAGCCGCACCGGCTTTTCATAGCCATTCAGACCGAAACCGTTGGTCAGGATGGTGAACAGTTCAACCGACCCCGGATCGCCGGTGAGCTTGTACTGTTCATACCAAAGAAAAATATACGCGATAAACAACGAAGCCGGCCAGGCGAGCAGTTTCAAAATGCGGTCCATGTCAGGTCTCCCGATCGGTCCTGCAATGCGGACCGCAGCACGGCCGGATCGTTACACGTCCCCGCTGCCCTTCCCAGCCGCGCGGCCCGAAGGCTAGAACATCGCCATGGACACCGATATATTCGACCTGGTCATCATTGGCGGCGGCATCAACGGCTCAGGCATCGCGCGCGATGCTGCCGGCCGTGGCTGGCGCGTGCTGCTGGCCGAAAAGGGCGATTTGGCGGGGGCGACATCGTCGGCATCGACCAAGCTGATCCATGGGGGCTTACGCTACCTCGAACACTACAAATTCCGCCTTGTGCGCGAAGCGCTGATGGAGCGCGAGGTTTTGTGGGGCATCGCGCCGCACATCATTTGGCCGCTGCGCTTTGTGCTGCCGCATCACAAGGGGCTGCGGCCGGCATGGCTGCTGCGGCTCGGGCTGTTCCTCTACGACCATCTCGGCGGCCGCAAGCGTCTGCCGGCGACGCGCACATTGCGGCTCGATCGCGAGGCAGCCGGCGCTGTGCTGCGGCCCGAGTTCACCAAAGCCTTTGAATTTTCCGATTGCTGGGTCGAGGATTCACGGCTCGTGGTGCTGAACGCACGCGCCGCCGCCGATCTCGGCGCGGAAATCCTGACCCAAACCGCCTGCCTGCGCGCCGGGCGCCGCGACGGGATATGGCAGGTCACGCTCGCGGGGGGGCGGATTGTCACCGCGCGGGCGCTGGTCAACGCAGCCGGCCCCTGGGTCGCCGAAATCGCCGGCCAAATGGTGCGCGCCAACAACCACGCCAAAATCCGCCTGGTGCAGGGCAGCCACATCGTTGTGAAACGACTATTCGAACATGATCGTTGCTACTTCTTCCAGAACGCCGACAGCCGCATCTTCTTTGCCATCCCGTATGAGCAGGATTTTACCCTGATCGGCACCACCGACCAGGACTATAACGGCGATCCTGCCAAAGTCACCATCACCCAGGCCGAAATCGCCTATCTCTGCGCCGGCGCCAGCGCCTATTTCCGTGCACCGATTGTCCCGGCCGACGTGGTGTGGACGTATTCCGGGGTCCGGCCACTTTTCGATGACGGCGCCGGCGCCGCGCAGGAAGCCACCCGCGATTATGTGCTGGAACTCGACGCGCCCGGCGAAGCGCCCGCAGCCCTCAGCGTTTATGGTGGCAAAATCACCACCTATCGTCGGTTGGCCGAGGCAGCTTTGGCCAAGCTCGCGCCACATCTGCCCGCGCCTTCTGGACTTGCTGCGGGCTGGACCGGCATTACCGAGCTACCCGGCGGCGATTTCCCGATCGATGGGTTCGATACGCTGTTAGCAGCCACCAGGATGCGTTATCCGTTCCTGCCGACCGGTCTCGCCCGCCGCCTGCTGCGCGCCTACGGCACCAGGATCGATACGCTACTGGCGGGTGCGACGGCGCTGGGGCAGGATTTCGGTGCCGGCTTGAGTGAGGCTGAAATCCGCTACCTTATCACCCATGAATTCGCCCGCAGCGCCGACGACATTGTCTGGCGCCGATCAAAACTCGGCTTGCGCCTGACCCCAGACCAGATCGCCACCATCGACCGTTTCGTGAAAGACCAATATGACTGATTTATTGCCCACCGACATCGTGCCTGCCAATGACACCGAAGCCGCCATCCTGTCGCGCCGCGCGGTGCGTGGCTTTCTGCCGATGCCGGTGCCGCGAGACGACATCGAACACCTGCTCAACGTCGCCGCCCGCGCGCCGTCCGGCACAAATATGCAGCCGTGGCGCGTGATCGCGCTGGCCGGACAACCGCTTTCCGATTTTACCACCGCCATGGTCGCTGGACTGCAAGCCCGCGCCGAGACCACAGGCA
>JACMOQ010000502.1 GCA_014377905.1 Acetobacteraceae bacterium
AAAACGACCCCGAGCCCGGCTATGCGCCCTTTGCCAGGGTCGTCACCGGCCTGGATGTGGTGCAGCGGATTTTTGCCGGCTACGGCGAGACCTCGGGTGGCGGGATGCGGGGAGGGCGGCAGGACGCGATGTTTGACGGCGGAAATCGCTATCTCGACGCAAATTTTCCGAAACTCGATCAGCTGGTAAGGGTCGAGATCATTGTTGCGGGACGGAACGGCGCAAATTTGTAGCGCATGCAGCGGCCCCAAAATAAAACAGCGCGACCTACTGGGCTGGCAGGATGTTCCGCAATGCCGCAATGAGCGTTTCCGGTTTGATTGGCTTCTTAAGGCTTAGCGCCCCAGCAAAAGCCTTATCCCGCTGTTCTGCGTTATAACCCGACAGGACCACAAACGGCACGCCCCGAGCGGTGAGCGCGACCGCGGCAGGGGCGGAGCTTTCGCCGGCCAGATTGGCGTCTAGGATCGCAACATCGCAGGCACCGCTTGCGATAATCGCCAGCGCGGGTTCAAGCTTGGTCGCCAGGCCGGCGATTTCGAAGCCGGCATTCAGCAGGACTTCTTCAAGCATGAGCCCGATTAATGGCTCGTCCTCCACGATCAGGATGCGCGAAACCTGGTTAACGGCCATGATTATTTTGGTCCAACAAGACGCCCGCTCCTTTAATGCCAATACACTCACGCAAGGCTTTTGTCAGAGTAGGCGATGTCGACAACGCCGTCGACCGCTGCCTCCGATTGGCGTCCCCCCAGGCTGGACGATGCGAACCTGGCCGTCGGGATAGCAAAGCGGCCAATATTTCTCGTCACCGGTCGCAAAAGCCGTGCTTTCGTTGAAAGCACACGGTGAGCCACGATCACACAGCTACAAGATTCCCATTTTACAATAGAAAATTTTTCGTTGCTGTCTCGTTTGAAGCTTGTATCTCGTACAAATTTCCAAATGAATGGAGAAACGGAGTCACATCCCATCAACCGCCGCAGTCGTTCTTGATTTAAAATGTGCCGGCGGCGGCGGGGCGGCCGATCCGGCCGGAAAGCTGCGCCGGCGCCCGGTAACATATCCCAGGAATTGTCAAAATTTCCAACCTGGTAGTGTCCTTGCGGGGCAATGACAGGCTTGCCCGCCCCTTGGTCCAGCGATGCCCGTCCGCCATCGCGTGCCAGCCATCCTGACAGGTTTGAAGTGCGATCGGCCAACCCGCATTTTGCCGCCAGATGGTCATTTCGCCGATTGCGACACCCAGTCGGCGCCGATCGTCATGATGCTCGTTAATTGCGGGAATGGTGGTGTTGGAAACAATTTCGATCTGGTCGGCATCCGGCGGCAGAGTAAACACGAACAAGGCGCCGTCATTGGTTTTGCCGTCCACCCGCACGCCGTCAACCAGCAAATGCAGGTCCGGCTCAGGTGTAAACAGACGCGCGGCAATCCGCCCGGCGCGGGCAGCAACCAAGCGCCAGGCGGTCTCGAGTTCTGGGCCGTGCTCAATCACTGGGCGGCAGGGCTGTTGCCAATTGCGCGCAGGGCGTGACCCATAATTCTGGAACTGGCTGGCATTGCCGTCGTCGCGAAAGCTTTCGGTTGGCGCACCATCGGCGATCAAAATGTCATGCGCGTCGAGCTCGACATGGTAATATTCGATGACCCGCCCGGTGTCGTCCCATACCACCGACGCCCCGTTGACCAGGTGTTCCGCCGGCACCAGCACATCACCCACCAGCATGGCGTGATGGCGGGTCACATGCAGGTCACGCACCGGCACGTTATCAGCCAGCGCCCCGGCGCGGATAATCACCGGCGACACATCGCAGCGGTTGCGCGGCGTGACCAAGGTCCGGCCCGACCCGATCCAGACGATCGGGCGCGGGCTGCCGGAAAGGGTTTGCACCATATCGCCCGCACGCAGCGCTTCGACCGCGACGTCTCCCGCCGTGGTTTCGATCATGGTGCCGGCGAGGAAGCAGGGGATGTTGTCCTCGATAATGGAAAAGAAATTGCCCGTTGCATCCTGGGCAATCTGGAAATTGTGGCCAGTGAAATTCTGCGTCTGATCAAGCTGGAGGGAGGTGATAAAATAATGCGGCCCCGCCGGGTTTTTGTTCCCCTCGGTCACATTGAGCACATTGCCGGCCGCGAGATCGGCGTAAATCCCAACCGAGAGCCCCTGACCGGCATGGATCAGGCCCGACAGATTGATCACGTCGCCGCCGGTCATGCCCGATACGGTGGCCGCGAACCCTTTGGTCGGGTCCAGCACCAGCGTGCCGGTATTGTTGAGGACCCCCACGTGCTGGGTGGCCGCCGCCCCGGCACCGAACTGGGCCAGGCCGCCGCCGCTGATCTGGATGGTGCCGGTGCCGGTGACAGCGCCGAAATCGGCGACCGCGGTCGCCGCCGCTGTGATGGTGCCGTTATTGATCAGCGCGCCGGCGCCGGTGATGGTGCCGAACACTGCCAGCGACGCGCCCGCGGCGACATTGATGTTGGCGCCGGCGATGTTGCTGTTGGTTCCGTTCAAAATCCACTTCGAACTGGCGTCGAAATTGATATTGCCGAAATTGATGTAGTGGCTGCCAAGCCCGGACAGGGCACCGACATAGCCGGACGCGGCGAATTCGAGCGTGCTTTTGTAAAGATACGCACCGGTGTTGCCGCCATTGACCGTGCCGTTGAACACCGCGCCGACATTGACCACCACGCGGTTGGTCTGGAACAGGTTCAACTGCACCGCGGTGCCGCTGGTGCCGGTGATGGTGCCGGCGTTATTCACCGTCACGCTGCCATAGGTGCCGCGGACGCCGGTGGTGCCGCTGATCAGCGCGCCGGCGGCGTTGGTAACCAGCCCGGTGCTCGCCGCCGTCGCATTGCCGTTCAACTGCACGCCGATGCCACCGGCGTCCGTCAGCAGGCCGGTGTTGGTGAAGGCACTGCTGCCGTTCATCTGTAGCGCGCCGCCGGTCAGGGTGCCGGCATTGGCCGCCGAGCCACCGGCAACGATGGCGTTGTTGCCCGACAGCACCCAGTTGCTGCCAGCGTCGAAATTCACATGGCCGAAATTAAAATATTTACTGCCCAGGCCGCTGACCGTGCCAGTGGCGGCGGTGGAGGCGAATTCCAGCGTGCTGCCACCAAGGTCGGCGCCGGTATTGCCGCCATTGACCGCGCCATTGAACACCGCGCCGGCATTGACCACGACGCGGTTGGTCTGGAACAGGTTCAACTGCACCGCGGTGCCGCCGGTCCCGGTGATGGTGCCGGCATTGGTGATTGTGGTGCTGGCGTAGCTGCCGCGCACGCCCAAGGTGCCGCTGATCAGCCCGCCGGCCAGGTTGGTTACGCGCGCGATGGCACCGCTGCCACCATACATCTGCAACGCAATGCCGCCCGCATTGGTCAGGCTGCCGGAATTGCTGAAACTGTTGGTGCCGTCGAGCCGCAGCAGCCCGCCGGCGAGGGTGCTGGCATTGCTGACCGTGGCGCCAGTGGCGACGATGTTGTTGCCGCTCAACACCCAGTTGGCGCCCGCATCGAAATCGACATGGCCAAAATTGATAAAGTTGCTGCCGATGCCGCTGATCGTGCCGGTGGTGGCGCCGGAGGCAAACTCCAGCGTCGCGCTGGCCGGTGTGCCGCCATCGACGGTGCCGTTGAACACGGCACCGGCATTGTCGATCACCCGGTTGGTCTGTCCGGTATTGAACTTTACCGCCTTGCCGCCCGTCCCGGTGATCACCCCGGCGTTATTGACCGTGCTGCTGCCATAGTTGCCGCGCACGCCATAGGTGCCGCTGATCAGCCCGCCGGCGGTGTTGCTGACTAGGCCGCCATTGTAAAGTTGCCCCCAAGATTGGCGGTGCTGCTGATGGTGCCGGCGTTGTTGACTGTGCCGACCGCCCCCCCAAGGCGTACCCCGATCCCGCCGGATGTCGGCCCCTTCAACGCGGTGATCAGCCCGCCGGCCGCGTTGGTCACCAGCCCGCCCGCCGCCAGATCGACGGCATTGTAATAATTATTGCTGCGGATCGTGCCGGCATTGGCGACCGATCCGGCGGCATTCATCAGCACCGTGCCGTAGCCGCTGATCAGCCCGCCCGCGATGTTATCGACATAGCCGCCGCCGGTCAGCAGCACGCCGCGCTGTCCGGAAATAATGCCGGCGTTAAGCACGGTGTTCACCGTGCTGGCGGCACCCTGCACGGCGGCGAGCGTGCTGTTGGCGGCAGTGAGCGTGCCGGCGCTGGTGACGGCGAAGGTTGCCCCCGATAAGGTCACGTTCTGGCTTACGCTGGACCCGATCAGGCCCGGCGCGGTGACATTGGTGCCGCCCGTCCCGTCGGCGGTGACGGAAAACATCGACGTTGCGTACTGGCTCGCCAACGGCCCGCCGAAGCTGAAGCGCGAGAAAAACCCATTGGTCGCGGTCAAAGTGAAATTATTGCCACCACCGCTCAGTACGCCGCCCGCACGACTGGTGAAATCAAAACGATCCGTCGAATTGAAGCCGGTAAGGGTGCGGTTGGTTACCCCGTCGCTGCCAGCATCCTTAATCGTCCATTGCGCGCCAGCATCGAAGACGATATTGGTAAAACCATACACCAGGGCGTTCAGAGTGCCGGTTCCAGTCCCAAACTCCAGCACGCTGCCCGGCGTGGTGCCGCCATCAATCTGCCCGCTGACGCTTGCGCCCGCCGCCAGAATCAGGCGATTATTTGCGCCATTGAACACGATTGCCGTCGCGCCGTTTTGTGCGATCACACCGTTGGCCGTTAGCGTGCCGCTGATTTTAAGTGTGCCGTTATCGGTAAGCGTGGTGCCGGCGGCGATGGTGGTGTCGCCCATCGTCCAACTGGCGCCGGGATCGACGACGATGTTGCCGAAGCTGGCGAAATTGCTCGGCAAGCCGGCAAAACTGGCGGTGGCCGCACCAGATGCGAGCTCCAGCGTGCTGAGTGCGACGCTGCCAAGATTGTTGGTGCCGCCGAACACTGCGCCGGAACGGGCAATTACCCGGTTGGCGACGCCGGCTACAAGGGTGAAGCCGTTCTGGATGGTGCCACTATTGTCAATCGTGGCAGCGCCGGCCTGCACCACGACGGAGCTGATGGTGCCGGCATTGATGACTGTCCCGCCCGCCGCTGCATCAACGCCCTTCGTGCCGGAAATCACCCCGCCGGCCAGATTGCTGACCGTGGCAACCCCGGTCAGTTGCACCCCGATGTCGACGCCGCTTATCCGGCCGGCATTGCTGATCACCGCCCCGGCGGCCGCGACCACCGCGTAGGCGCCGCTGCCTAGATAACTGGCCGCGATGGTGCCGGTGGCCAGATTGCTGACTGTCGCTGGCCCGGCCAGGGTCACGCCGCGGTACGTCGCGGTGACCAGTCCGGCATTGATTAGCGTACCGTAAACCCCGGCGACCGACGAAACCGCGGGGAACGCGCCGCCCGACAAGGTGCCGGTGCTGGCGACGGTGACGGTCTTGTTGTTGACAAGCGCGGTGGTGCCGCTGACCGTGCCGCTGATCAGGCCGGACTGGCGGATCACCGTGCCGGTGCCACCGTCGCCGATCAAAGTGAACTGGTTGGCGTTGGTGATGCCAACCAGGCTGCCCGACAGGGTGATCGACGCGATCACGGCGTTACCGGCACCAAGTATCCTTAGCAGCCCGGCAGCGAAGGTTATGCCGGTGACCGTCTGATCGGTGATGTCGATCTGGTCGACGGGGTCCCAGCCGGAAATAGTGGTGCCGTTGAAGCCGGCGGCACTGCCGTTCAGCCGCCATTGCGACGCGGTGGCGCCATTATCGATCTGGATGGTATTGAAACCAACGAAGCTGGTGCCGATGCCGCTGATGGTGCCAACGGTTAGCGGCGCTTGCAGTTCCAGCGTGGATGCGGTTGCAATCGACTTCACCACGCCGGAGAAGGCCGCCGTCGCACCCACCACCAGTCGCGCAGCCGCTGGGACGCCGAAAAACGCTGCATAGCCGGTGGTCGCAACGATCGTGCCGGTATTGATCAGGGTAGCCGAACTGCCCGAGGCATTGCCGAAAACAACCCCGCCCAGGGCACCCACCATCAGTCCGGCATGGGTAACAGTTTGATTGGTGGAGTACAAAAAACCATTAACCTGCGGCGCCGACACGACAGTGGAATTGGCGCGAATGGTTCCGGTGGCGGCATTGTTGAGCGACGAATTGCCGCGCAGCGTGATCCCGAGCGTTGACCCGATTGATCCCGCGTTGATCAGTGTCCCGAGGATCGCGCCGCCGCTGCTGATCGTGGACCCATTCAGTAGCATCACCCCGGTTGCGGCGTTGGTGACCTTAAAGGCCGATAGGATCGCGCTTCCGCCGACCCCTGTAGGGAGGGCTGTGCCAAACACCCCCTGGTTCGAAATTGTCAGCGCGGAAATGGTGGCGTCGATGCTGCCGCCAGCCAGATTGGTAACCGTGGTCGCCGACACCGAGCCTTTGCTGATGATCCCGGAATTGACCACCACAAGGCTTGCGGTATTTTTTTTGATCGCAAAGGAAACCGGGCTGTTGGGGCTGCCGAAGATCCGCCCGGAATTGATGATGGTGCCGTCCGCGTCCGCCTCGACCCCGATGCCGGAGTTGGTGGCATAGAAGCTGCTCTGGATCAGACCGGCATTGACCAGGGTGAAGGGCGAAAATGCCCTGATTGCGATGGCCGCATAGCCGCCTGAAGATGTTGGCTTGATCGTGCCGGTCGCGGTTACCGTGGTGTAGCCCGCTGCCAGGGTAACGGTGCTCGCAATAGCAGTGGTAATCGTCGTGGCCATGGCGCGGGTCCTGAAATAGCAGACCGGACAAGTCCGGTTCCGGACCTCAGTCTAGCGCTGCCACCGCGCCGGGGCTTTGACCCACAGTACCAAATCGTTTGATCCAGCGTCCCAAATGCACGCCGTTCAGTGCATCCGAGGCTCCGCCCCACCGCGCAGGCCGCGCATCCAGTCGCTGATGAACGTCGCCCCGCCGGACGGGCGTGGGATGTAGGCGCCGGCGCGGGCCTCCGACGGGGGCACACCGAAATTGCGCCGGAACAGGCGGCTGAAATGCGCCTCGCTGGCAAAACCATGGGCGAAGGCGATTTCGCCAACCCCCTCACGCAACCGCGCCGGATCGGACAGCGCCAGCAGGCAGGCATGCAGCCGGCGCGCCTGGATGTAGGCGGCAACTCCGCCCTCGCGCACAAAAAAACGGTAAACCTGCGTGCGCGACATATGAAAGCGCTCGGCGAGGAATTCCGCCGACAGCAGCGGCGATCGCACGTGCTTTTCGATAAATTCCCGCATCGTCTGGTTGATCGCCGCACTGCGATAGGCGCGGGTTTCGGGTTGCGTGCGCGGGTTGGCGCCAAGGCAGGCCGCCATCAGCCGCACCGTCGCCGCCGCCACCGCCGCGCCGTCATCCGGACTCAGCCCGTCG
>JACMOQ010000503.1 GCA_014377905.1 Acetobacteraceae bacterium
ATGACCGAAACGCCCTATAATGCCGCTGCGGATCGCCCGTTGCTGCAACAGCCCGCTGAATAGGGGATCACACCCATGACCGATGACCCCAATGCCCCCAGGCCGGGCTTTTCGCACCGCACGATCGAACGCAACGTCACGCTGCTCGGGTTTCTCGCGCTGGTCGCTGTCGCCATCGGCGGCATCGTCGAGATCGCACCGTTGTTCTGGATCGACAGCACCATCGAAAAAGTCGAGGGCGTGCGGCCCTATACCCCGCTCGAACTCGCCGGGCGCAACATCTACATCCGCGAAGGCTGTTATAATTGCCACAGCCAGATGATCCGGCCGTTTCGCGATGAAGTCGAACGCTATGGCCATTACAGCCTTGCCGCCGAAAGCATGTACGATCATCCGTTCCAATGGGGGTCGGAGCGCACCGGGCCGGATCTGGCGCGTCTCGGTGGTCGCTATTCCGACAGCTGGCACGTCCAGCACCTGAAGAACCCGCGCTCGGTGGTGCCGGAATCGATCATGCCGACCTATGCCTTCATGGCGACCCGGCCTCTTACCCCGGGCGACATGCGCGACCATCTGAAGGCGCTGGCCCGCGTCGGTGTCCCCTACACCGCCGAGGATATCGCCACGGCCAATGACGATCTGAAGGCCCAGGCCGACCCGGATGCCGACACGGCATCGCTGAAAGCGCGCTATCCCAAGTCCCAAGCCCGGGATTTTGATGGCGATCCCAAGACGCTGACCGAACTCGACGCGTTGATCGCCTATCTCCAGATGCTGGGGACACTGGTCGATTTCAACGCCGCCGCGCCGCAGGAAACGCCAAAATGAACTACGACCAGCTTCGTCACCTCGCCGACAGCTGGGGTCTCGTCATGATGGCCGTGATGTTCATCACCTTCGTCGGCTGGACGTTTCGTCCCGGCTCGGCCCGGCGACTCGATGAAGCCGCCAACCTGATCTTCAAGGACGGTGTCGATGACAAAGCGGATTGATGAAGCCACCGGTACCCAGACTGTCGGGCACGAATGGGATGGCATCGAGGAGCTCGATACACCGCTGCCGCGTTGGTGGCTGATAATCTTTGTCGCCAGCATCGTTTTCTCGCTGGGCTATGTCGTCATCTATCCGGCGATACCGATGCGCAATTCGGCAACGGCAGGCGTGTTCGGCTGGTCCAGCCGGCACGACTTTGCCGACCAGCTCGCCGCCGAACAATCCCGCCGGACGCCGGTCTTCAAGGGCATCGCCGCGACTCCGATCGAGGACCTGCCAGCCAATCCGGCGCTGCTGCGCGCGGCCGTCGAAGGCGGGCGCGCCGCCTTCAAGGTGCATTGCGTCCAGTGCCATGGCTCGGGCGCTGCCGGGTCGATAGGCTACCCCAACCTCAACGACGATGACTGGTTGTGGGGCGGCGACCTGAAGACCATCGAATATACGCTGACCCACGGCATCCGGAACCCGGACCATGACGAAACCCGCCAGTCGCAGATGCCGGCGTTCGGCGAAATCCTCAAGCCGGCCGAAATCAACCAGTTGATCGCCCATGTCCGCCACATCTCGGGCCAGGGGCCGGAAAATGCCGCTGGCGCTGCGCTATTCGAAACCAATTGTTCGGCCTGCCACGGGCTTCAGGGCAAGGGTGGCCGCGAATTCGGCGCCCCGAACCTGACCGATGGCATCTGGCTTTATGGCGGCGACCGGGCGGCGCTGCGCCAGACGATCACTTATGCGCACGGCGGGGTCATGCCGCGCTGGAACAGCCGGCTCGATGCGGTGACCATCCGGATGCTGGCGGCCTATGTCCAC